>JBBJOK010000246.1:0-4905 GCA_037721545.1 Chitinophagaceae bacterium | reverse complement strand
AAACATTGGTAGAAGCCCATAATGGAACCATTTCGGCAGAAAGTGATGGGCAAAATAAAGGCACCGTATTTACTGTTGAATTACCTGTGGCTAATAGGTGAATAATTTCCAGGAATTTGTATCGTTTTTTTTGTTGGAAACTTGCGCTTTTGTATCGTTATCTTAACCCAACACTTAAAAACGCTATAGTTTATTGGCTATCAAGTGTATTTATAAAATTTGTAAGAATATTGATGTAGTCACAAAACTTGTTACAGAACACATAGTAAAAGGAAATAGTGTCAAATTGTTATCAGCGCCTGTTGTCAAGGAAGATGTTCTGGAAAAAGAAGAAAAAAAAGAAACTTTTTATCTAAGAAGTAAAGTAGACTACAAAAAACTGGATGAGACAACCAAACAATTATTGTTGTCGGATTTCACTACTCCACCTCCATTTGAAAACTATGATCAAGAATAACTACAGCCAACAAATAAGTATTTGCTAAAGGCAGGGCTGGACTGTAAAATATCAGCCAATTACAATAATCAACAACTCACAACCTGTTAATAACTTAATGTGGACTTTTTTTGTCCTTTCAAAGTGACTTACTAAATTTGGACAAAATAAGTCCTCAAATGGAAAATGCTAAATTAACAACCTTCGGAGAATACATTCGGACTTTAAGAGAGCAAGCTGAATTATCACTAAGAAGTGTGGCAGCAGACTTAAATATTGACCCTTCATTACTTGGTAAGGTTGAACGAAATGAAAGACAACCAACTAAGGACTTCATTAAACAAGTTGCATTGTTTTATAAAATACATGAGAACACTTTAATGAAAGAATATTTAAGTGACCAAATTGCTTATTCAATCCTTGATGAGGAAGAAGGTTTGGATATATTGAAAGTTGCAGAGGAAAAAGTTCCATATCTTAAAACTAAACGTAATGGCTAAGACACTAACAAGAAACAAAGCGATACTTTCTTTTTTTGGAGAGGCACAATTAAAAGGAGAACGTCAGGTTTTAAGTCCTTCACAGGATGAAAAACCGGCTTTGTTTTATCAACATCCCAATGGACAACTTTGGAAAGGCAACAGTATTGAGTGGCTAAAATCATTAGATGCTGACAGTATTGATTTGATTTTCGCTGACCCACCTTACAACATTAAAAAAGCAGATTGGGATACATTTGAAAGTCAAGAAGAATACATCAAATTCTCAATGCATTGGATAGAACAAGCAGCAAGGGTTTTAAAACCAACTGGAACACTATTTATTTGCGGCTTCTCCGAAATTCTTGCCGACTTAAAACACCCGGCAACAAAATATTTTAAAGGTTGCCGTTGGATTATTTGGCATTACAAAAACAAAGCGAACCTTGGAAGCGATTGGGGACGAAGCCATGAAAGCATCCTACATTTTCGCAAGACAAAGAATTTTACTTTCAATATTGATGACATACGCATTCCTTACAGTGAACATACATTGAAGTATCCAAGTCATCCACAGGCAGAAACAAGCCTGTACGGAAACGGTAAAAACGGAAATCATATTTGGGAACCAAACCCACTTGGAGCAAAACCAAAAGATGTTTTGGAAATTCCCCAAGACATTATAGAAGTGCCTACAACTTGCAATGGGATGCACGAAAAAACGCCACACCCGACACAAAAGCCGGAAGAGCTTTTACGAAAAATAATCTTAGCATCTTCTAACGTTGGCGACATCATACTTGACCCGTTTTGTGGTTCAGGTACTACGCCTGTTTGTGCAGAGCAACTACAGCGCAAATGGTTGGCTTGCGATTTATCACCAGAATATCTTGATTGGGCTGTGAACCGTATAGAATTAGTGGAAGATTGGAGCATTGAAAGATGGAATAAGTATGATTTTGAAAATTTAAAACGTAGAAATTCTATTAGATGAATATAAAAACGCTTGTTGAAAAGGCTCTTGATAAAGGCAATTTTAAAACCTTAAATGGCTATATTGATTTCGCAAAGCATTATCTTGATTTTGTTGATAAACATTTGCAAGCCGTTATCGTTTCTCAAAATGAAAATCATTATCAGTTCTATCAATATGATAAGCATGGAAATTATCAAATAACTCGTCCACTAAATTCAAATCTTATGTACAAAATAGAGGCATTCTCTATTGCAAGTACAAAATATTTGGAATTGCTTTCTAATATCAAAGACATAAAACCAAAGCATCAGATTGAACGTCAGATAATCAATAATGGAACGTACACTATTCAGCAATGCATTGGTGCAGCACTTGACGGGATAGACGGAGGGAAAACCAACTCTGCACGAAAATTAAATGGTGACTTATTTGAGCATCTCATAAGATTAATTTTCACTGAAATTGGCATAAATGCAACGTCAGGTGTGGTAAAAGTTCCCATTCCTTATGAGGGAGAGCATAAATTTAAAATGAGCTATCAACACGACTTAATTGTTGAATTAGAAGGAGAATTGAAAGTGCTTGGTTCAATTAAAACATCAAGCAAAGACAGATTGGGAAAAATATTTCTTGATAAGTTTTTGTACAATCAATTAACAAAAACATACACACCACATATCGCTATTTTCTTGAACGATGTACAAAGAAAAAATTCAAAGCAAGAAAATGTTTATGGAATTAATGCAACCTTTTTACCTGGACATTTTATAGGATATACCCTTGCATTAAATCCATTAGACGGCGTATATTACTGTGACATAAGACCATTAATGAAGACAGAGCCAATTTTGAAAGACCATATAAAAACATTTGACCATTTATTAATTGAAGACATTTGGAAATTCATTTAAAATGACAGACAATTTAACCGACACAGAAATAAAACTGAAAGTTAAAGACTTGAAGATTGAACTATTTAATTCAATTGAAGATGTTTACAAATTCATTGAGGAAAATGCATATCATCTTGAACTGAACTGGGACTTAACTGACCTGTTTGTGAAGTTCAGAAATCATACAAAATCAGACGATGAAAAACAAAAAGCACAATGGGAAATTGAATGTTTCATGTTTGATTTTAAAGGTGCAAGAGTTTTTTCATTCTCCTATTCCACTGGTAAAAATATTGGGGAAGTAAAAAAATATCCTGAATTAGATGAGTTTCAAAAAGAGGCTTTCGAATATTTGAAACACAGAATTTCCAATACAAAAAATGATTTGTTATCAGCCCGATACAATCATCTGCTTTGGAAAGGTTTGAGTGGTATAAAAAATCGAGTTTATGCAATCAAATCCATAAACAGTTATATCAACTCAATTAAACAATTCTATGGGCTTTACACTCGTGATAAGAATAAAGAAAACCCTTATCAAATAGGAAGGCAATACGAAACTTTAGTTGGGCTTTGCAATGAAGTAAATGCAGGCATTGATGAAGTAAAAGGGTTAACTAAATTCTTACTATTTGAAGCAAAAAGTTTAGAATTTTATAGTAAGCATGGAATTATTGATGATATGCTTGGTCAACCGAAATTGTTTAAGCAAAGGGATTTCACTGATACACTTTTAATATTTGAACAAGAATTAAAAAGAGAAAAGTCCAAAAGTGATGACTTCATGTGGGTTAACTATCATCTACCTACAGCAATAAAGGTTGCTCAAAAATGTAAATTAGATGTAAAAAAATGGCATAATGAAATGGGTTTTGCATATTTGAGAATGGCTGAAAAAGAAACCGAAGATGATAGACTTTGGCTTAAACAAAATGACTATGCAAAAGCCATTCAATCATTTGCATTATCAGGAAATGGCGAAAAGAAAAAGGAAACAGAACAACTGTATTTTGAACTAAAGCCAAAAGTTAAGCTGGATAATGTAAGAATTGATTTTGATGAAGAGACAGTTAAAAAGCTTAAAGAATTTCAAGATTACATAAATAATGTTGCAGAAAATTTATTAAAAACAGAACCATTTGAAATTTATTCGGCAATAGCAAATGGGTTCTTCTTTCCAAAATACAGTGATGTTTTCCCGGCTTCTCAAAATAATAAAAATGCTTTCCTTGACTTTGTTACCACCATTCAATTTGACAAAAACAAGAACATTTCGCAGCCTGCAAAAGAAGAAGATAATAATGAGAAACTTTATACAACGTATAGCTACCAAATCAACAATAGTGTCCTTCCATTTCTTCATTACATCTTTATACCGGGAATTAAATCAGGTCATTTAACCTTTGAAAATTTTCTTTCATTTCTTGTGGAAAAATCATGGATAGGCCAGCCGCACAGAACAATTGATTTAGGAGGTGAGGAAAATGAAGTCAATTGGGTGCAAATTTTAACCCCTGCGATTGTAGAATACTTTGTACAAGTTCAATCTTGGGTGAGCAGTAAGTATTATTTGCCAAGCTTTGTATTGTGCATTGATAGTTTAACTCTTAAAATTGAAGGATTATTAAGAAATTTCAGCGAAAGAGCAAATATCTCAACAAGTGTTGGACGAGCAAAAGGAATCCAAGAAGCTTATATTCACAACGTATTAGAAAACGAAACGATTAAGAAGTATTTTAATGAGGATGATTTACTTTTCTTCAATTATCTTTTTGCAAACGAAGGCGGATTGAATTTAAGAAACAATGTAGCCCATTGCTTTTACAATTATAATGAATACAGCAGTGATAAAATGCTTTTACTTATTGCTGCACTTTTAAGAATAGCAAAATACAATTACAAGATTTCTACAGGAGGAACTGAACCAAACAGCTAACGCACCAAGTCAGGCACATTTGCAAGGCGCACAATCACGATGAGCGTATTGCCATAAAACGGCATTAGCTTTTATTCCCAATTAAACACCTATTCGATTCCCATTAAACAGCTATTCGAGCAGTGGGGAAAAACTACTTTTTATCTGCCCTCTTTTTTAATTCTTCGATAGGCATCGAAATCATT
>JBBJOK010000245.1:0-4914 GCA_037721545.1 Chitinophagaceae bacterium | reverse complement strand
AAGAATTATATAAAAGATACAGCAAAGCAATTTGGTTTTGGGTGCAGGAAGAACCTTTAAATATGGGTGCAGCTTCTTTTTTATTAATGAATTTAAAAACAATAAATTTTGGAGTGATAAGTAGGCAACCAAGTGCTTCAACCGCTACAGGTTACTCAAAAATACATGCTCAGGAGCAGGCTGAAATAATTGAAACCGCTTTTACTATTTAAACTATATAAGCAACTATTAAATTTTAAAGATGAAAATATTAAAGTTTAGTGCATTCTTCTTTATTTTATTTTTCAATCACTCTCATCTTTCGATAGCCCAAGCTGGTAAACCAAATATCATTTACATAATGACTGATGATCTTGGTTATGCTGACCTGAGTTGTTATGGCAGAAAAGATTATCAAACACCTAACCTGGATAAACTTGCATCACAGGGTGTAAAATTTATGAATGCATATTCTGCGGCACCTGTTTGCACGCCTACCAGAGTTGCGTATATGACGGGCCGTTATCCTGCGAGATTGGAAGTTGGATTGTATGAACCCATTACACCTAAAGACAGTACCATTGGTTTACCACCTAAAATTCCTTCGATAGCCAGCATGATGAAAAAAGCTGGTTATGAAACTTACCTTGTAGGTAAATGGCATTTAGGTTATCCGGCCCAATACAGTCCAAACAGAAATGGCTTTGATTATTTCTACGGTTTTCATGCAGGAGCTATCGATTATATTTCTCACAGCAATGACTTTTATGAAAATGAAACCCGCATTGAACAGCCAGGGTATACTACAGATCTATGGGCTGATAAAGCCATTCAACTGATCAGTAAAAAAAAGTTGAAACCATTTTTTCTTACCCTGATGTTTAATGCCCCACACTGGCCGTGGCAAGGTCCGGGAGATAAAGCTTATCCGGCGGGCTTTGAAAATTGGAAGAAAAACGGGACACCTGAGATCTATGCAAGAATGATGAAAAGTCTTGACAATGCAGTCGGAAGAATTGTAAAGGCGGTTGATTCGCTCAATATATCAAAGAATACAGTAATCATTTTTACAAGTGATAATGGCGGTGAGCGGTTTTCTGATATGGGAATTTACAAGGGTTCAAAAATGACTCTTTGGGAAGGCGGAATACGGGTACCTGCTTTTGTAAGATGGGCAGGAAAGATTAAACCAAATACAATCACAAACCAGGTTGCAACCACAATGGATTGGACAGCAACTATTTTATCTCTTGCAGGGTCAAAAACGAGTACAAAGTTTCCATTAGATGGTATAAATGTAATGCCACTTATTACAGGTAGAAGTAAAGAGGTGGATAGAACATTATACTGGAGAATTTCTCAACACAGAGATCATAAGGCTATGAGGGATGGTAAATGGAAATACATGAAAGATGAAAAAGCAAACGAATTTCTTTTTGATCTTTCTATTGATCCGCAGGAAAAAAATAATTTAAAAGACCAACAGGCTACACTCTTTAATTCATTAAAGAAAAAATATCAATTGTGGGAAACTACAATGTTGAAACCGCTTCCATTACCAGTCCCCAAAAAAATTGAGTAAGAATTATAATTCTGGTTTACCAAATCTCTTGTGCTTGCTCATTTCTCAATTTAATGTAGGTTTGTACATCTTAAATTTTTTTAATGGCTATAGAAATTAAAGTTCCTTCTGTTGGGGAAAGTATTACCGAGGTAACATTGGTTAAATGGATAAAAAATAATGGTGATTACGTTGAAAGAGATGAGGTTATTGCTGAGTTGGAAAGTGAAAAAGCCACATTTGAAATTAATGCCCAACAGGCAGGTGTTTTAACTACTGTAGCTAAGGAAGGTGATACTTTAAAAATTGGTGATGTGGCCTGCAGCATTGATGAATCTGCGGCTAAACCTGCAAAAGAAGAAGCCACAAAAACACCTGAAAAGAAAGGGGAACAAAAAAAACAAGCGCCCAAAAAAGAAGAAGCAAAAGCACCAGAAGAAGGAAAACCAATTGAACAGCCTTCGGCAGAAAAAGCGCCTTCAGATATTAAAACAACCCCTGTAGCAGCAGCTATTTTAGCAGATAAAAAAGTAGATGTAAAAAATATTACGCCAACAGGTTCTAATGGAAAAATTTTAAAACATGATGTACTGGATGCATTATCAAATCCGGGAAGAAGTATAGGGCAACCAATGTTTGCCAGGGATGATAGGCCTGAAAAAATGAGCAACCTCCGCAAAACAATTAGCCGAAGATTGGTGGAGGCTAAAAACACTACAGCGATGCTCACCACCTTTAACGAAGTGGATATGAGTGCCATAATGGAATTGAGAACAAAGTATAAAGAAGTTTTTAAAACCCAGCATGGAACCAATCTTGGCTTTATGAGTTTTTTTACAAAAGCTGTTTGTTTTGGCTTACAGGAATGGCCTTCCGTTAATGCGATGATTGATGGAGAAAATATTATCAATCATAATTACTGTGATATTTCCATTGCAGTGTCTGCTCCAAAAGGTTTGGTAGTACCGGTTATACGAAATGCAGAAAGCTTGAGCATGGCAGAAATTGAAAAAAAAGTTGTTGAGCTCGCAACAAAAGCAAAAGAAAATAAATTGACGATTGAAGAAATGACCGGAGGGACTTTTACCATTACCAATGGTGGTGTATTTGGTTCATTAATGAGTACGCCAATAATAAATATTCCACAATCTGCTATTTTAGGGATGCATAAAATACAGGAGAGGCCTGTTGCCCTCAATGGACAGGTAGTAGTAAAACCTATGATGTATTTAGCGTTGAGTTATGATCATAGAATTATTGATGGTCGTGAATCTGTCAGCTTTCTAGTTAGGGTAAAAGAAATGCTTGAAAATCCAGAGCAGTTGCTTTTTGGAAAAGATCCTGTGAAAGCGTTATTACAATTGTAATATTATCTGCATAATGTATCAGTATATTGATATTACTGATGATAAACCTGTGCAGCTAAATATATTTACCCAAGCAAAAATTTTAAGAGAGAAAAGTTACTTTCCCTATCAATAAAATAAAAGCAGTAAGTTTTAGTATTTGCTTCATAACTTCTAATTTTAAAATACAATTTCTCACAGTTTTTGCGAATCTACTTTTCAGTAGCTGCCTAAATCAGTTACCAACTTATTTTTTTAATTCATAAACTCCATTGGATTGTGGTATAACAAGTAAATTATTGTATCTAAAGCTTGTTATGGTAGTATAATTGCCGCACCTCGATGATTGACGCTGGTATGTGATATTAAATGTATCAACATCCCCGTCACTTAACCGCATATAGGCGGTTTCCGGATCCCACGAAAGATCTACGCCCACAAGACTATCGTAGCCTATTCCCGAAGATTTTACTGGTGTATAAATTAAAAATGTAGTGTCCTGGCCTTTCAAAAAATAAAACTTAAAGCGGTTTTTATCATAGACTTTGTTGGCTCCAAAAACCAAATCTTTACCATCCATTCTACTAACTATTCTAAAATCTCCATAATTGCGTGGTGGCTGGTCACAGTATTTTTTGCAGGAGATAAAAATTGGCATTCCCGAAAGAAGAATACAAGCAGCAATTTTTAGTATAGATTTCATAATTATATTTTTAAAACTCAAGCTTATAAATTTGATAAGACAACACATTATTCACATTTACACCGGCTACGTAAATAATATTGTTTACTGAAATGACAGATTTTTCTTTCTAAATTGATGAGCTGCCGGTTCATAAGAATCAAATTTGAAAAAACCGGTTTTATAACAATAAAATCTCCAGCTGTTCAGTTCAGTCAATCGCATTATCCTTTCGCTTTCTTTTTAAAAGCATTTTGCTGTATCAGTGCACCCGCAGCTGCTTCATTTTTTTTGAGAAGTAGTACATCTTTTTCGTTAAACATAAATGTGAAATCAAATTCGAGTTTGGGCCATTTTTCAACGTCCTCCTTGTTTCCCCAAACATCGTATGATTCTGTATAAAACTTAACGACTATCCTGTATTCCCCATTTTCGCTGAAGTTATTATTGTTAATCAGTCCGTACAAAGGTGCTGAACTTAATGCTGAATTAAATCTTTCTGTGCCGCATAATACGGTAGTAGCTTTTAACGGTTCAGGCAATACATCAAAATTTAACCATGTGTTATTTTTATTTTCATCTTTCAGTAAGCAAATATTTACAGAAGGGTTGAAACCCATTTCCTGCCCATTACGGAATATGTAAACCCTGTATAGCAGGTAGGAATGCGGATAATTGCTATTGGGCTCAAATACTTTAAATGCCTCTTTGATAGTTTGTCCATCTAATTCTATTCTTCCATAGATGTAATCGGAGGAAGTAAAATTCTTTTTGCCCCCGGCATTGCTTGTAGTAAATGGTTGAGTTGAAAAATACATCTTACCGTTAACAGTCGCATTTTTTCCGGGCAATACGTTTGCAGAACAATATAAACCGATGATGGAAACCAGGATTA
This sequence comes from Chitinophagaceae bacterium, assembly GCA_037721545.1. Lineage (GTDB taxonomy): Bacteria > Bacteroidota > Bacteroidia > Chitinophagales > Chitinophagaceae > Ginsengibacter. The sequence goes on along the minus strand of JBBJOK010000245.1, from coordinate 451 downwards.
AATTTCGCATAGCTATTTTTTTTATTGATAAGTAATGAGGTTGCTCAATTTTTCTGTTTATCATTTCATAAAAACTTTATTTTAATGGAAGCCTTTCCCCTAGGTTCCCATCTATTGTAACAATATTGGTGAGGAGCATTATAGTTTGATCAATACCGGCCTTTGCAAGTGGTGCTTTGTTACCGGTATTGACAGGAGATGTGGCAATTTCCTCTTTTTGGCAGGATGAAAATATTAAAGTTGCAAAAATTGTCACGATAATCGCTCTGATGAATACAACTTTCATAATAGATAATTTTTAAAATCGGTTGATAAATATTTGACAAACATTTACTTCTTAAACTTTATTTTATCATCCATATACTTAGCTACTGCTCTACCTTGTGTGTTACCGGAAATTATTGCAGGCCAGTAATGCAAGCCCCCGGCTACCCTGGACTCTCCTGCATCT
>JBBJOK010000244.1:2397-4935 GCA_037721545.1 Chitinophagaceae bacterium | reverse complement strand
AATTCAGCTAATTTATTTTCCAAATGCAGCTTGGCGTAAATTTGCTGCCATGATACAATTTGAGAAATTTACTTTAGATAATGGCTTACGTGTTATCGTTCACCGGGATACAACAACACCAATGGCTGTGTTGGATGTAATGTATGATGTAGGCGCAAGGGATGAAGACCCTGGCCAAACGGGTTTTGCGCATTTATTTGAGCACCTTATGTTTGGGGGAAGTGTAAATATTCCCTCTTATGATGAGCCTTTGCAAATGGCAGGCGGAGAAAATAATGCCTATACAACCAATGACCTTACCAATTACTATATTCAACTGCCTGCAGAAAATTTAGAAATCGCATTTTGGCTGGAAAGCGACAGAATGTTATCCCTTGCTTTTGATGAAAATAGTTTGGATGTACAACGGAAAGTTGTTAGTGAAGAATTTAAAGAGCATTATCTTAATAAGCCTTATGGAGATGTTTGGCATAAAATGCGTGAACTTGCCTACCAGGTTCATCCCTATCGATGGATGACAATTGGTAAGGAGTTAAGCCATGTAGAAAATGCACAATTACAGGATGTAAAAAACTTTTTTCTTAAATACTATTCACCGGCAAATGCAGTTTTATGTGTAGCAGGAAATGTTACTATTGAGCAGGTAAAAGAACTTTCACAAAAGTGGTTTGGCAGTATCCCCTCCGGAGAAAAATATAAACGCAGCCTTCCCCAGGAGCCAAAGCAAACAAGTGGGCGCAGGTTGGAAATAAAAGCAAAAGTTCCGTTAGATGCTTTGTATAAATGCTGGCATATTTACCCCCGCCTTGATAAAAGATATTATACTGCCGACCTGATTACAGATCTGTTAAGCGGTGGCGGTTCTTCAAGATTGTATCAAAGCCTTGTTAAGGAAAAACAATTGTTCAGTAACATTAACTGTTTTCATTTTGGAAGTGTAGATGCAGGTTTATTAGCTATAGAGGGAAAATTAATTAAAAGTGTAAAAATGGAAGATGCTGAGAAAGCAATTGAAGAAGAATTAGAGAAAATGAAAAGGCAGGTGATAAGCGATGCTGAATTAGAAAAAGTAAAAAACAAAACCGAAAGTTTAATGGCTTTTGAAGACATCCCATTAATGAGTCGTGCAGGCAGTTTGGCAACTTACGAATTGTTAGGCGATGCTAATCTTATGAATAAAGAATTGGAACATTACCAGGCAGTAACAGCACTGGACATTCAGGAAGAAAGTAAAAATATTTTTACAGAGAATAATAGCAATACACTCTATTATTATTCAGAAAATTAAAATAACTAAATGTTAAATAGAACCATTCCTCCACCGATAAAAGATGCAGTAGATTTTAACCTTACACTTAAACCTTACGAAAAAATTTTATTAAAAAACAATGCTCCTGTGTATGCAGTAAATGACGGCGTGGAAGAGGTAATGATGCTGGAATTTGTTTTTTATGCAGGCAATTGTTACGAACAAAAAAATATTGTTGCAGCAGCCACCAATAGTTTATTAAAGAACGGCACTTCTAAAAAAAGTGCTTATCAAATAAACGAACACTTTGAATATTATGGAGCTTATTTAAACAGGGCATGCTTTAATGAAACAGCTACGCTCACTTTACATTGTCTTTCCAAACATTTAAATAATTTATTGCCTGTAATTAGAGAGATACTTACAGATTCTAAATTTCCGGAGAAAGAACTGGAAATATTAAAGCAAAATAGCAAACAGCAGCTTTCTGTCAATTTAAAAAAATGCGATTTTGTTGCCAATCGCCTGATTGATAAAAACCTCTATGGTGAAGATCATCCGTATGGAAAATTTAATACAGCCGAAGCATATGATGCACTGCAGGCCGATGAGTTAAGAAAATTCTACAAGGATTATTATCTAAACGGAAAGTGTATTTTGTTTGCAGCCGGAAAATTACCCTTGGACTTTGAAGAGCAATTAAATAATTATTTTGGAGATCTAAAGATTAATGAAACGATTCCTTCTACAGAGAATATTCCTATACCTGTTACTCAAAAGAAATTCAATATAAATAATGACCCAAATGGAGTGCAGGGCGCCATTCGAATTGCCCGGCTATTTCCTAACCGCCATCACCCTGATTTTAAAAAAGTAATGATATTAAATACTTTATTTGGCGGTTTTTTTGGCTCACGGCTTATGGCAAATATCAGGGAAGAAAAAGGTTACACGTATGGTATAAACAGTTACCTGCAAAATCATATACAACAAACAGCGTGGATGATAAGTACCGAAGCAGGCAAAGATGTTTGCGAGGCAACAATTCAGGAAGTTTATAAAGAAATGGATTTATTAAAAACAGAATTGGTGGATGATGAAGAATTATTATTGGTTAAAAATTACATGATGGGCAGCAACCTGGGTGACCTTGATGGCCCGTTTCAAATTATTAACCGATGGAAAAACCTTATCCTTAATGATCTTGATGAAAATTATTTTAATGATTATATAAACACAATTAAAAATATTTCTGCTGAAGAAATTAAAGAACTTGCCAATAAATATCT
>JBBJOK010000244.1:0-2297 GCA_037721545.1 Chitinophagaceae bacterium | reverse complement strand
TATTATGAAATTTATTATTAATATTCTGATAACTGCAGTGGTAGTGTATGTATTATCTATCCTGTTAAAACAACATGTAACCATAGATTCTTTTACTACCGCGATAATCTTTGCGTTGGTCCTTGCAATACTTAATGCTATTGTAAAGCCTCTTCTTGTTTTGCTAACCCTTCCTCTCACGCTTATTACTTTGGGGCTTTTTCTATTGGTGATCAATGTAATTATAATTCTATTAGCAGATAAGTTTGTTCCCGGCATTAAAATAGATGGTTTTCTTTGGGCATTTATTTTCGGGCTGCTTCTTTCTTTAGTATCTACCATACTTCAAAAATTAGTTAGGTAATAAATTTTAGTTCACAAACAGGCTTTACCCTAATAGTTGAAATCTACAGCATGCATTTTGATCGAAAAGAATTATCTGATAATGAACTGATCAGCCTCTATAAAAATTTGCTTTTCCCAAGGATGATAGAGGAAAAGATGTTGGTGTTATTGCGGCAGGGAAAAATATCAAAATGGTTTAGCGGTATAGGGCAGGAAGCTATTTCAGTTGGTGCCACACTTGCGTTACAGCCAGATGAATGGATAATGCCATTACACCGGAACTTGGGTGTATTTACTTCACGTAAAATGCCACTGCGTAAATTATTTATGCAGTGGCAAGGGAGTAAACAAGGATATAGCAAGGGGCGGGAAAGAAGCTTTCACTTTGGAAGCAAAGAACATTTTATTTGTGGAATGATATCTCATTTGGGACCACAACTGGCAATTGCGGATGGCATTGCATTGGCCTATAAATTAAAAAAAGAGAATAAAGTATCAATAACATTTACAGGTGAAGGCGGAACAAGTGAGGGTGATTTTCATGAAGCATTAAATGTTGCGGCTGTGTGGGATTTGCCGGTGATTTTTATTATTGAAAATAATGGATACGGGTTAAGTACGCCTACAAAAGAACAATACCGATGTGAAAATTTAATTGATAAAGCAAAAGGTTATGGAATGGAAGGTGTGCAAATTGATGGCAATAACATTTTAGAGGTTTATGATACCATCAAAGGTGTTCGTGACTATTGTATAAAAAATCAAAAACCATATTTAATAGAATGTATCACTTTTAGAATGCGTGGGCATGAAGAAGCAAGCGGTACCAAATATGTTCCTAAAGAGATGTTCGAAGAATGGAATAAAAAAGATCCCATTATAAACTATGAAAAATTTTTACTTGAAGAAAATCTTTTTACCGAAACAACAATTACAGGGATAAGAAATGAATACAAAGCACATATTGAATCTGAATTAAAATTTGGCTTTGAAGCAAAAGATATAAAAGTAGATACTGAAGAAGAGTTAAATGATTTATATGCAATTGATTCATTAAAAGTGAAATATGAAACTTCTAAGCCAGTATCACGTTTTACTTCCCATGTTTCACGTGATCTCCGGTTCTTCGAAGGCATCAAAGAAGGTTTGCATCAAAGCATGAAGCAGCATCCTAAGCTGATTTTAATGGGGCAGGATATCGCAGAATATGGTGGCGCTTTTAAAATTACAGAAGGTTTTGTTGAAGAATTCGGAAAAGAACGAGTGCGCAATACTCCACTGTGCGAAAGTGCGATCGTTGGCGCTGCATTAGGATTAAGTTTAGAAGGATACAAAAGTGTAATGGAAATGCAGTTCGGGGATTTTGTTACTGTTGGGTTCAATCAAATAATAAATAACCTTGCAAAAATTAATTACCGCTGGGGCCAAAATGCTGATGTTGTCATCAGGATGCCAACGGGTGGCGGGGTAGGCGCAGGCCCCTTTCACAGCCAAAGTAATGAAGCATGGTTTATTCATACACCAGGATTAAAAGTTGTATATCCATCTTCGCCGGAAGACGCAAAGGGTTTACTTATCGCAGCCATTAACGATCCTAACCCGGTAATGTTTTTTGAACACAAGGCTTTGTATAGAAGCATTACCGGAAATGTGCCGGAAGAATATTATGAAATTGAAATAGGCAAAGCAAAAGTTGTAAAGGAAGGAGAAGATTTGAGCATCATTACTTATGGAGCCGGAGTACACTGGGCTGTGGAATATGCAAATGCAAACCCTGAAATTTCAATTAATATTTTAGACTTGCGAACTTTATTACCGTTGGATTATCCTGCAATAAAAGAAGCTGTGCGAAGTACAGGAAAAATTTTAATCCTGCATGAAGACACACTCATTGGTGGTATTGGTGGAGAAATATCAGCCTGGATAAATGAGCATTGTTTTGAATGGCTTGATGCTCCTGTTATGCGTTGTGC
>JBBJOK010000243.1:0-4941 GCA_037721545.1 Chitinophagaceae bacterium | reverse complement strand
AAAAAATAATCATTCAGGGTAAGCTTTGCTTCCTCCATTAAATTAGAAACTTTTAATTTTGCTTTATCACTTACGTATATCATATAGCCCCCTATCCCCCGAAGGGGGAATTGTGAAACAACAAAATAGTTATAAGTCGTTTCGGGTTATTAAATCTATCCAATTGCATCATTTATAAATCTTTTAAATAATTATAAACTTCATAAGCCCTCCCTTCGGGAGGGTTTGGGTGGGCTTATTAATGCACTACGCTTTCTTGAAATTTAATTTGTTCCATTCCGTTTTTTGTGCGGTAATCGTTGATTGCTGATTTAATTGCATCTTCTGCCAAAACTGAACAATGGATTTTTACCGGAGGAAGATTTAATTCTTCAACGATATCCATGTTATCGATCTTTAATGCATCATCTACACTTTTTCCCTTAAGCCATTCAGTAGCCAGTGAAGAAGAAGCAATTGCAGAACCACATCCAAAGGTTTTAAACTTTGCATCAGTAATCATTCCCGCATCATCAACCTGAATTTGTAAACGCATTACATCACCACATTCGGGTGCACCCACCAAACCGGTACCAACATTTTTTTGACTCTTATCCAATGTTCCTACATTTTTTGGATTTTGATAGTGGTCAATTACTTTATCTGAGTATGCCATAATTATTTAAGATTTATTTATTTAATATTTAAGATTGAATTTCAATATTCAATCTGCAATCAATCAATATTCAATACTTAATGCGCTGCCCACTCAATTTTATTAAGATCAATGCCCTCTTTATACATTTCCCACAGCGGACTCATTTCTCTCAATTTTAAAACTGTATTACTTACCTGTTCTACTGTATAATCAATTTGTTCATCTGTTGTAAATCTACCTAATCCAAACCGTAATGATGAGTGCGCCAGATCATCCCCCAAACCCAAGGCTTTTAATACATACGAAGGTTCTAGTGATGCAGACGTACATGCAGAACCTGAGCTTAATGCAATGTTTTTATTAAACCCCATCAGCAAACCTTCACCTTCAACATGTTTAAAAGAAATGTTGGTTACTTGCGGCAAGCGATGTTCGGTGCTTCCGTTAACATATGCTTCTTCTAGTTTTAAAAATGATTTCTCTAACCTGTCCCGCATTTTACTTATCCGGGCATTGTCACTTTCCATATCCAGCATACAAATTTCACAGGCTTTTCCAAAACCCACTATCCCAGGTACATTAAGTGTTCCGCTGCGCATAGCCCTTTCATGTCCACCGCCATCTATTTGTGCGGTAACTTTTACTCTTGGATTTTTTCTGCGCACATATAAAGCTCCAACACCTTTTGGTCCGTACATTTTATGAGCAGTAAAAGCCATAATATCAATACCATCTTTAATTACATCTACCGGAATTTTACCAACCGCCTGTGTAGCATCACTAAAAAATAAAGCGCCATGTTTTTTTGCAATTGCACTTATCTCTTTTACAGGTTGTAAAGTTCCTGTTTCATTATTAGCGTACATAATTGCCACTAATATAGTAGTGGGTTTTATTGCTGCTTCCAGTTCTTTAAGATCAATTAAACCTTCATTATTTACCTGCAAATAAGTAACCTCTCCACCCATTTTCTCAATATGCTTGCAAGTATCTAAAACAGCTTTATGTTCAGTAGTTGCTGTAATTATATGATTACCCTTTGTGGCATACATTTCATAAACACCTTTTAAAGCAAGGTTATCTCCTTCTGTTGCACCTGAAGTAAAAATTATTTCTTTAGGATCAGCCCCTATAAGTTTTGCCACCTGCTCCCTTGCATAATCCACGGCTTCTTCAGCCTCCCAGCCGAAGGGATGGTTTCTGCTGGCAGCATTACCAAAATGTTCAGTAAAATAAGGTATCATAGTTTCCAACACTCTGGGATCCATGGGGGTGGTGGCATTGTTGTCTAAATAAACGGGTAACTTCAACATATTTAAAATTTCTCTTACAAATTTACACCAAAAACGTATGAATAGCTATTATATAAATAGTTAAGGATAGTTTTTACCAAATTCGGTATGTTGTCTGACTGAGATTTTGTCTGAACCATGATTTTTGGGATTACAAGTATTAATTGGGAAAATGACTTTTTATTTATAATGTATCTTCATTTCCCATAATTCACAATTATCCCATAAATCCCGGTTCAGATGAAAATTGAACATATTGGTATTGCCGTTAAGCATTTATCTTCCTCAATTCCTTTATTTGAAAAACTTTTAAATACACCCTGCTATAAAACAGAAGCGGTGGAAAGTGAATTGGTAAATACAGCTTTTTTTAAATTAGGCGACAACAAAATTGAATTGTTAGAAGGATATTCACCCGAAAGCCCAATTTATAAATTTATTGAAAAGAAAGGAGAAGGCATGCACCATATTGCATTTGAAGTGGAGGATATTGAAGCTGAAATAAAGCGTTTGGTAAATGAAGGATTTATATTGATAAATGAAAAACCCAAACAGGGAGCCGATAATAAAATGATCTGTTTTTTACACCCAAAGAGTACGAATGGTATTTTGGTTGAGCTGGTTATGGAGAGAAAATGAGGTGAAAGTATTATTGCGTTTTTTGTGTTGTAATCTTAGCGTTTTTTATATTATAAAGCTGCAATATCTTAAACCCCACTTATACAAATGAAATATTTCATCAGAATTGTTTTAGTTTTTTTACCTAATTTCCTTTTAGCTCAAAATAATTTTAAAATAGAATTAATTGCGCCAACTTTTGAAAATGATTCTTTATATGTTGGACCCCCTTCGTATAATGGGAGTACTATAAATATTTATCACTTTAAGACTATTTCCAATAAAAACACTTCATTTATTAAAGAAATCAATGCAATACTTATCAAAATAAAATCAAGGAATTTAATGGAAGGGAGAATATTATATCCGCAACCATTTTCATTTTCTTATTATGATCCAAAAAATAATCGTCTGTATGAGACCAAACTTATTTTTATTGAAAAAGGGGATCATAAAATTTTAATAAATCGACATAATAATTTAGATTATATTTTAGACTCTAATTCACCATCGAACATAGAATATAAGAATCTAAAAAATCAACTCAAAGCCTATGATGAAAAATTAAAGCCTTTTCAAAATAATGATTCAAAAAACATTGACACAAAGCAAAATTTTTTGCAAAAATATATTATTAGACAACCAAATTCTTACGTAGCTTTTTGGGAAATAGTAAATGATTTTTCAAAATTTGGTTTTACAAAATCTTATCTAAAAAGTTTATCATTATTCTCTCAAAGTGTAAAAAAAGCATTCAGCTTCATTGAATTTAAAAAAATTATTGATATTGAAAACTCTACCAATATTGGAGGCAATTTTCCTGATGTTAGTTTTAATTCAAATGACAAAATAGTAAAATCCGATTTCTCAAATTATCAAGTTACAGTAATTGATTATTGGGCAACTTTCTGTAAACCTTGTATTCAAGATTTGCCAAAGCTTGTAGAATTATATGAAAAATATAAAAATAAAGGTGTCAACTTTATTAGTGTAACTGATGAAAACAAAATAGAAAGGATTGAATTAGCTACAAAAATTCTTGAGAATAATAAGGTAGGCTGGAAAAACTATTTTGACGTAAATAAAGAATTTCCTAAAAAGCTAAATGCATCTGGTTATCCACTTCAAATTTTAGTTGATAGAAATGGGAAAATTATTGCAAGAAAACTTGGCGAATTAGACCAGATTGAAAGCGAAATAAAAAAGAACCTTGAATAATACTGCAGCTAACATCGGGTTTGTCAAAATACGGGACTGATTAGGTTATCCGCAACATTGGTAATTCTATTTCTTTCTGCCATTGTTGGTGTTCTGTGTATTTGCTTTTGTGCGATGCTCCCCAACAAATATATTAGTAACCCCATTAGTTTGAAAGACTACATAAATTACTTGAACTTCTTTCTGTTGTTGGTGCTCCCTTTCACAAAATCTTATAAAACACCAACGGCGAAAGAATAACATATTAATTGCTGGCTGTAAAATTGATAGTTCTAATTCAGCAAACTTGATTTCTGTAGAAACTCCATCTTAATAAAACAATAAAGCACTATCAAATGACAAAAATTATCAAGAAAAAAAACACTACTACTCGTAATAAATTACTCAAATGCCCCACCGGCATCAAAGGTTTTGACGAAATTACCGAAGGCGGGCTTCCCAAATACAGAACCACTCTAGTTTCCGGCAATGCCGGCTCCGGAAAAACTCTTTTGGGGATTGATTTTCTAATCAAGGGTGCAACCGCTTATAACGAGCCGGGTGTTCTCATGTCGTTTGAAGAAACAGAAGATGAGCTGTATAAAGATGTGGCTTCTCTCAATATGGATTTGCCAGGCCTTGTTTCACGGAAAAAGATTTTGCCCGAACATGTTATCTTAGACCGCAAAGACATTCAGGAGACCGACTTTAATATGGAGGGAATATTCGTTCGTTTGGAAGAAGCCATTGATTCTATTGGCGCCAAACGTGTTGTTTTAGATTCTATTGAATCTATCTTTGCAGGCATTACAGATCTTGGCATTCTTCGCTTAGAGATAAAAAGACTTTTCCGGTGGCTTAAACAAAAACAGGTAACGGCAATTGTTACAGGCGAGCCGGGTAAAGACGGTTCATATACCCGTCATGGGCTGGAAGCGTACGTTTCCGATTGCATCATTCTGCTGGATAACAGAGTAAGAGACCAAATTGCCACCCGTAGAATTCGTGTCATTAAATATCGGGGGTCAAAGCACGGAACAAGCGAATATCCATTTGTTATAGATGGTGAAGGACTTTCAGTAATTCCTATCACGTCAGCAGGGCTTGATCATCCGGGCACCGACAAGAGGGTTTCTTCAGGAATTCCATCGTTTGATAAATTGTTCAAGAGTGGTAAAGGTTACATCAGAGGTAGTA
>JBBJOK010000242.1:3218-4950 GCA_037721545.1 Chitinophagaceae bacterium | reverse complement strand
AGTGCAGAAAGCGGATTAAAAACTTTTCGTGACCATGATGGTTTATGGATGGGGTATAACATTGAAGATGTTGCCACGCCACGTGCATTTAAAAAAGATCCTAAGCTCGTTTTGGATTTTTATAATATGAGAAGAAAAGATGTTGCATCGGCGTTACCCAATGCTGCACACTTGGCCCTGGCTGAGTTTGAAAAAGATTTTGATGTTACAATAGTTACTCAAAACATAGATGACCTACATGAAAGAGCAGGCTCAACAAACGTTCTTCACCTGCATGGAGAAATTTTTAAAATGAAAGGTTCCGGCTCCGCTGAGAAGATTTATGAGATAAAAAGTGATATTAATTTAGGTGATCCTGCAGAGGATGGGAGCCAGCTTCGTCCGCATATAGTTTGGTTCGAGGAACCTGTTCCCCTTATCCCTGATGCTATAAAGATCATGCAAGCTGCAGATATTTTTGTTTTAGTAGGAAGCTCATTACAGGTTTATCCTGCTGCAGGCCTTATTGATTATGTTGCACCCCAAGTATCAAAATACATCATCGATAAAAAAATTCCTTACACGGCTGCACCAACAAATTTTTTCTTTATAGAAAAAACTGCAACTGAAGGTGTGAAGGAATTAAAAGGTATTTTACTGGGATGATGTTTCCTCATTGAATTTTATCCCGTTTCTCTCCAATTCATTCAATACGGGTTCATAAATTTCTGGTATAACCGGTATATGTAATCCTGATATTTTAATTTTGTCTTGTAGAATTAATTTTGCAGCAATCCCTAATGGTAAACCCACGGTTTTAGCCATAGCAGTTTTTAATGTGTCTTCACCTTTTACGACTAAGGAACTATTTACAAAAAATGATTGCCCTTTTATTGTGTATTCCATTTCATGCAGCATCACTATCATATCCTTATCACCTTTTTTCATTGAAAGATTATCTTCCAGCACATATTGTAAAATATCAGCAGAACATTTGAAATTATCAGGTAACATTTCATTACTTTCCATTTTCAAACAACTGATCTGCTGTTGAGAAATATTCATTTTCAAATTTGAAATATTATTAGAACACAGCTTTCGTTTAACATCCATCCATTCTTTAAAAGTTTTGCAATGTTTGATCTGCTCGTAATCCGATGTATCAGTCAACCCAAGATTTACGAATTTATTCCAGCCATCACAAAATGCAGGATGACGCAAAGTTGTTCGTATAAATGTAGAAACGCCTTGCAATTTATAAAGATCAATATAAGGCAATGAATCACGGTTTGGATACCAACATAAAGGATAATTATCAATAATATGTACCAAAGGGCAATCACTAAAAATTGAGGTATATGTGATTTTTAAAGTTTGATTGTTATTCAAATATTCTGCGCCATCTCTACCTGCCAGCACAATGTTTCGTGGGTTCCAGGTGATTTTATAATGCCATGGATTATCATCACTTTCAGGAGCAATCAATCCTCCGCAATGAGATTTAAAAGAAGTAATAACTCCGCCATGATTTTTAATTGTACTTATCATCTTCATAGCACTCATATGATCAATTCCCGGATCTAAACCCATCTCACATAAAAACAATAAATTTTTACAGGAGATTTCTTTTTCCAATGATTTTATACTATCATCGATGTAAGAAGCTGTAAGCAAGTTTTTATTATACTCTATACAATCTTTTGCAATTAAAAAATGTAGGGTAGGAGGGAGCATAGAAATTACAATATCTGCA
>JBBJOK010000242.1:0-3118 GCA_037721545.1 Chitinophagaceae bacterium | reverse complement strand
TAGCTGAAAAATTGTGTAAAAATTGAGGATATAGCTTCCTTTTAAACAAGGAAAAGCGAGGTGTTTAAAGTATATTTGCGAGAGTATAAAATTTATGGAAATAACAGATAATGAATTGCCTGAAAACGGCATACCAAGAGGCAGAATAATCCCGGTTAACATTGAAGAACAAATGAAATCATCCTACATTGATTATTCAATGAGTGTGATTGTTGGCCGTGCTTTGCCTGACGTAAGAGACGGATTAAAACCGGTGCATCGCCGCATATTATTTGGCATGCATGAAATGGGAAACACTTTTGGTAAACCCTACAAAAAATCTGCCCGTATTGTGGGTGATGTAATGGGTAAATATCATCCCCACGGCGACACTGCTATTTATGATACAATGGTTAGGATGGCGCAAGACTGGAGTATGCGGTATATGCTTATAGATGGCCAGGGAAACTTTGGGAGCCAGGATGGTGATAGTCCCGCAGCAATGCGGTATACTGAGGTTCGTTTGCAGCGCTTTGCTGAAAGTATGTTAGAGGATATTGAAAAGGACACGATTGATTTTCAATTGAATTATGATGATACAACAAAAGAACCTACAGTGTTACCCACCCGTATCCCTCAATTATTGGTAAATGGTTCAAGCGGAATTGCTGTAGGTATGGCTACAAATATGCTTCCTCATAACCTTAGCGAAGTTGTAGATGGCTGCATGGCATACATTGATAATAAAGACATTACCATAGATGATCTAATAAAAATAATTAAGGCACCTGACTTTCCTACAGGAGGAATAATATATGGTTACGAGGGTGTAAAAGCCGGATTACATTTTGGTAGAGGCCGGGTAGTACTTCGGGGTCGTGTTACCATTGAAACGCTAAAAAACGGTAGAGAGAAAATTATTATAACAGAAGTACCTTATCAGGTAAACCGGGATGTTCTTACAGAAAAAATAGGCCATTTAGTTTCTGATAAAATTATTGAAGGCGTATCAGATGTAAATAATGAGAGCAATAATAAAGAGGGTACCAGGATAGTAGTAGATCTTAAAAAAGATGCAATTGCACAGGTAGTTATAAATCACCTCTATAAGCATACCGATCTTCAAACTTCTTTTGGAACTAACAACGTCGCACTTATTAAAGGCAGGCCGAAAGTGTTGAACGTAAAAGATCTTATAAAAGAGTTTATTGAATTCAGGCATGAAGTAGTAAGAAGAAGAACAGAATTTGAATTAAGGAAAGCAAAAGAAAGAGCACATTTACTGGAAGGTTATATAATTGCCCTTGATAATCTTGATGCAGTAATTGCTTTGATAAGAAATTCATCAACACCTGATATTGCAAAAGAAGGTTTGATCACTAATTTCAATATGAGTGATATACAGGCAAAAGCTGTACTGGAGCTACGTTTGCAAAGGTTAACGGGGATGGAGATTGAAAAGATTAGAGAGGAGCATGCTGAAGTTATGGCATTGATTGCCCGCCTGGAAGAGATATTAGCAACTGAAAGCTTACGCTATCAAATAATTAAGGATGAACTTTTAGAAGTAAAGCAAAAATTTGGCGATGCCAGAAAAACTGAGATCGTTTATCTGGATGACGAAATTAAAATGGAAGACCTCATCGAGAAAGAAGATGTTGTGGTTACCATATCCCACTTAGGATATATCAAACGTACTTCTGCAACCGAATACCGCCAACAACGCAGGGGAGGGAGAGGAGCAAGGGGCAGTAGCACAAGAAATGAGGATTTTATTGAGCATCTTTTTGTAGCATCTACCCACCATACATTATTATTTTTTACACAAAAGGGAAAGTGTTTTTGGCTTAAAGTATATGAGATAACTGAAGGGGATAGGCAAAGTAAGGGAAGGGCAATTCAAAATCTAATGCAGATACCGCCGGATGATAAAGTGAGAGCCATTATTGATATTAAGAATTTGCAGGACGAAGAATACATTAACAATCATTATATTATTTTATGTACCTGCCAGGGTATTATAAAAAAGACTAAAGTTTCTGATTTTTCCCGGCCAAGACAAAATGGAATAAATGCTATTACCATAAACGAAGGCGACCAGTTGATTCATGCATGCCTTACAGATGGTAAAAAAGAAATAATGATGGCGGTTAAAAGCGGCCGTGCAATACGCTTTCCAGAATACAAAGTGAGACCTACAGGCCGCGGAGCCATTGGTGTTGCCGGCATTGAGGTTGATCCAACAAATGACGAAGTTGTTGGAATGATTTGTGTAAATAAAGAAGATACATCTACAACTATTTTTGTAGTTAGTAGAAAAGGATTTGGAAAAAGAACTGCAGTTGACGAATATAGAATAACTAACAGGGGAGGTAAAGGTGTAAAAACAATTAAAGTAACCGATAAAACAGGTCCGTTAATTGGCATATTGGATGTAACGGAGAAAGAAGATTTAATGATAACCTGTAAATCAGGCGTCACTATCAGAACATCTATTGCGAATATCAGAGAAGTAGGCCGGGCAACACAAGGTGTAAAATTGATAAAAATTGATGATGGTGATGAAATTGCAGCTATTACAAAACTTAATGAACATGAAGTTGATGAGGAAATTATAGAATCTGTTAGCGGCGATGGTATTGATATTATTTTAGAAGAGTCTGATACAACCAATATCGATCAAAATCCATCTGTTAACTCAGATACCGAAGGTGAAGAATCGGGTGAGGAGTTGAAAGAGGATTAGCGTTAATAAAACACACCCACAGAAAATTCATCATTAAAACCAAGCAAAATGAAAAAAATACTTTTAAGTGGTTCACTTTTGATTATGCTTTCTGGGTTATTTGCCCAGGATCCAAAAAAATTAAAAACTTACTTGGATGCAAAACAATATGATAAAGCTAAAGCAGAGGTTGATGCAGCCATTTTAAAAAACCCTGCTGACCCTTCAGCATTATATCATAAAAGCAAAGTGTATGTCGCTCTTGCTGCAGATCCGCAATTTAAAACTTCTGTTCCTGATGCAAGGGAGCAGGCATTTGATGCTTTTAAAAAAGCAATAGACACAGATAAAGCCAACAAAGTATTATTGCTTGCTACGCAAGATCAGTACAAACCGATATTTGATCTTTACACA
>JBBJOK010000023.1:13975-19163 GCA_037721545.1 Chitinophagaceae bacterium | reverse complement strand
CCAATTACTATTTTATTTAAGAATAGCAATACAAGAAGTGGAGATTATGAAAAACAATTAGCCGTACCGAGGCCGGGACATGCAGACTTTGTAGCTGCTAAAAAATTTGCCGGTTTTCAGGATTATAGAGGTGGCGGACATTTCAGCGGAAGATTAACTGTTGCTTTGGTTGCCGCAGGCATTGTTGCCAAAAAAATATTAGGACAGATAAAAGTTGAATCAACAATATTAGAAATTGGTGGCGAGGCTGATCTTGAAAAAGGATTGCAGAGGGCAATTGATGCAAAAGATTCTGTTGGGGGAATTATAGAATGCCGTGTGAATAATTTGCCAATAGGTTTCGGCGAACCATTCTTTGATTCTGCTGAATCGTTAATTAGCCATGCGGTTTTTGCTATACCTGCTGTTCGTGCAATTGAGTTTGGAACCGGGTTTGCTTCAGCAAAAATGTTTGGTAGCAAGCATAATGATCCTATTGAAAATATTGAGGGTAAAACAAGCAGCAATCATGCCGGCGGCGTTGTAGGAGGATTAACCAATGGAAATGAGCTTGTATTCAGAATCGCTATTAAGCCAACATCCTCTACTCCTCAAACACAACAATCTTTAAATTGGGAAACCAGCCAGGTAGAATCTTTTTCTATAAAAGGGCGACATGATCTTTGCATTGCATTAAGAGTGCCGGTAGTGTTGGAGTCAGCCACCGCAATAGTGTTAGCTGACCTGATGTTGCTCAACAAAAAAATGTCACAGCCTTTGTGACCTGGTAATATTCTTTAGCTTTTTAAAAGGGATATCCAATAACTCAAAATCACTTGCATTCGGTAAAAAATAATGCCACCATTCACTTTCCAGTGCTATGAATCCATGTTTTTCCATAAGTGATTTTAGAATATTTCTGTTTACTAATATTTCTTTTGGCAGTGCGGTAAAATTTTGGTGAGCGGTATCAGTAAAATTATCGTAACCAGTTCCCATGGGTAATTCTTTGGTTGTGTTTAAATTGATAATGGTTAGGTCAACTGCAATACCTCTATTATGCCCGCTTCCTTTTTTGGGATCAGCTACGTAGCGGTCATCTTTTATTGGCTCCCACATTTTTTCAGTAACCGAATAAGGCCGGTAAGCATCAAAAATTTTCAAACCAAAACCCATCTCCTTTAATTCACTGTTTATCCGCTGCAAAGCCTGTGCTGCCGGCAATCTTAAATATGTTTTAGTAATGGCAGGATACAGTTTTTTATGCATAAAATTATTTGTGGTTGCATAGCGCAGATCAAGAATAAGGCCTGGGATAAATTTTTGAATATCTACCATTTGTTTGTTGGGATTTGATTTTGTAGTAGCATTAAATAGTTTAGTATTATTTATAACCCAAAGGCCATGTTTATTTAAAACTGTATCCTGGGCCACCACATAATCGGGTGTGGAATGAAATATTATAATAAACACTGCTGCTATTTGCAATTGAAATCTTATATTAACAGTCATATTCATACATTTAAGGGTTCGCCAAAACAATTACAAAGCTATTATGTCTCAATCTAAGAGCGTTTATTTTTTGTTTTTTACTTCAGTTTTCTTTCTTGGTTTTTTCTTTTCATGTAAAAGTAAAGAGGTTCCTGATGGTTACCGGGATCAAAAGGAAATTATAGAAACTCCGGAAAAGATGGATGAAGAGGTAGCAAAAAATGTGAAAGAGATTTTACAATATGCCTTGGATAATAATGGAAAAATTAATGACTCCATCAGGTTAAGCCTTACAGGAATTCTGGATTCATTTTATCATAAAAATAATTATGTAAATATTTGGAGTAAAAATGAAGAATGGGAACCTTTAGCAGACTCATTATACAATTTTATTGAATCTTCACCAGCATATGGATTATTCCCTTTAGATTATCATTATAAGGACCTTCAAGCTTTGCGTACACAGGTAGCTAACGATTCTTTAGCTAAATCCGATGCAAACGTTTGGACAAAAGCCGAACTTATGCTTACTGATGCCTTTATGATGATAGCCAAACATTTAAAACAAGGAAGATTATTGCATGACAGCATCTCATTATCTGCAAACAAAACCCTGGCAAATGACTTTTTCGTTAAGAACTTAAATATTGTTCTTCAAAACGGGTCGCTTTTCCCCTTATTAAAAACACTTGAACCAAAACATACGGGTTATAAAGAGTTAAAAAATGCATTACAAAAATTTACAGATAGTATGGACAGGCAAATCTATACCTATATAGTATTCCCGTATAAAGATTCCCTTACATTTAAAACTAAACTTCAAAAGAGATTACAGGAAAGTGATTATTTAGATGCGTCTGCCACCCGTGTTGACTCCTCCAGTATGTCTGTAGCTGTAAAAAAGTTTCAAAAATATAAGGGAATTAAGCCTGATGGAAAGATCACGGCATCCCTTATTAAAAACCTCAACACTAGTGATGTTGAACGATTTAAAACTATTGCAATTAATATTGACCGTTACAAACAATTGCCTGATCAACTCCCGGAAAAATATATATGGGTGAATTTGCCTGCTTATTATTTGCGATTAATAGATAATGATACTATTGTTTTGGAATCAAAAGTTATCGTAGGCAAGCCAAATACCCGTACACCAAAGCTTAATAGCTTGATAACCGATATGATCACATATCCTAAATGGACAATTCCTAATAGCATTATTAAAAATGAGATACTGCCTGCATTGAAAAAAAATGCAGGTTATCTTGCACGCAAAGGTTTTCACCTGGTTGATGCTAAGGGAGAAATGGTGGATCCATGGTCAGTCAACTGGGTAAAATACACAAAAGGTATACCTTATAACATTGTACAGGGGAGTGGTGATGATAATGCTTTAGGAATTTTTAAGTTTAATTTTAATAACCCATATAGCGTCTACCTTCATGACACCAATCAACGGTATCTTTTTAAAAATAAAGCAAGGGCGTTGAGCCATGGTTGTGTTCGTGTGCAGGATTGGGAGAAATTGGCCTTTTATATAGCCGATAATGACAGCATATATCAAAAGCCTGATAGTGTACGTTTATATAATGTAGATTCTATAAAGAACTGGCTGGCTACTAAAGAAAGAAAAAGGATAATTGTGAAAAACCGTATACCCTTATCCATAAGATATTTTACCTGTGAGGGTAAAAATGGTAAAATTGTATTTTATGATGATATCTATGGAGAAGATAAACTTCTTAGAGAGAAATACTTTGCCCGTAAGCAATAAGCTTTAGCAGAAAGATAAATCCGGCAGGGCCTATCATTTTTTGGACACTTATAACAAGCTATGTATAAAATTGCCCGTGTTATTTTTAGTACTGCCTTTGTAATAGTATTTGCAATTGGAGAACTTGCAGCACAAAATAAAAAGGGTAAATTAAGAAGAGGCGATTCTTCCATAATTAAAACCAAAGCTCCCAAATCTCCTAAAGACATTGTAATAAAATACGGTATAGCAAGTTTTTATGCACAAAAATTTAATGGCCGTAAAACGTCGAATGGCAATGTCTATAGCTCAGTTAAACTAACTGCAGCCTGTAATGTGCTACCGCTAGGCATTTGGGTAAAGGTTACTAATTTAAGAAACGAAAAGTCAGTAATTGTTTACGTAAACGATCGGCTCCATCCTAAAAACCCAAGGCTAATTGATCTTTCCAGAACTGCTGCAGAAAAGCTTGGTTTTATTGGCAGAGGGCTAACAAGAGTTAAAGTTGAAGTGTTAGGAAAGCTACCCAAACAATAAGAAATTGAAAGGTTTATTTCTCTTAATATGATGTTGGTAAATAATTTCTTGCTTTGAAGCTAAGCTGTTATTTTTGCCCCAAATAGGAAAACATATTTTTATGAAGAAAATAATTTTATTACTGATTACGGTAACAATGTTTGTTGGTGCTTTTGCACAAAAAAAAGATTATCGTAAGCCGGCCGCATTAGGAGTGAATTTCTTTTTTAATGACTTTAAAACAGCCGCTGATATTGAAAAGAATGGATTAGGTAGAGTTGTCCGAGATAAAAATCTATTTAAAAGAGACCGACTGGAACCAGGCATTGCCATTAGTTTTTTAAAGGGGCTTAGTAACCATCTGGACTTTATAGGAACATTAGGAGGTTCCTTTGTTAATTATCCTGCTTCTAATTCGCTGGTGACTTCTTCAGTTAATAATAATTTCTTAGTGGAAGCTACGGCATCTGTAAATGTAAAATTGTTAAGCGATAACTATTGCGTTGTCCCTTTTGCTGATCTTGGTGTGGGCGCAAGTAAATACCTGTCCAGCTATGCAGCATTTATACCGGTTGGTTTAGGACTACAAATAAATTTATTTGATGAAGCTTTTGTTCTTATCAATTCTCAATACAGATTTGAGGTTACTGATAAAGCTGCCCGACATTTATACCATAGCTTAGGTATTACCGGAAGAATTGGCAAACAAAGAGACCTTGAACCCAAAGAAGTTATGTTACCAATGGTTGAGGCACCAAAAGACAGAGATAGTGATGGCATTACAGACAGCCTTGATGCTTGCCCTGACCAGGCAGGTCCGGCATCTTTGAGTGGTTGCCCTGATCGTGATGGAGATAATATTGCTGATAAAGATGATAGCTGTCCGGATGTTGCAGGATTGGCTAAATATAAAGGTTGCCCTATACCTGATACTGATAAAGATGGTATTAATGATGAAGAAGATAAATGCCCGGAGGTTGCCGGTGTTGCCAGATACCAAGGCTGCCCCATACCCGATACAGATAAGGATGGCGTAAATGATGAAGAAGATAAATGCCCTAATGAAGCAGGCGCTGCATCTAATTTTGGATGCCCTGAAATTCCGATGGAAGTTGTTGAAAAAATAAATCTGGCGGCGAGAAATATTTTCTTTGCAACCGGTAGTTCAAAACTTTTGGCTAAATCATATCCTTCGTTAAACAATGTAGTTAAGATATTGCAGGATAACCCAAGTTATAAAGTAGATATTGAAGGGCATACTGATACAACGGGAACCGCAGAAAAAAATCATGTATTATCGCATGACCGGGCCAATGCAGTAAAAGCTTATTTAATAAGCAAGAGCATTGATGAGAGCCGCATAAAATCTGAAGGTTTTGGTTTCACCAGGCCGATTGCAAGCAATAAAACAGCTGCAGGTAAAGCAAAAAACAGAAGAGTAGAAATGAA
>JBBJOK010000023.1:8051-13875 GCA_037721545.1 Chitinophagaceae bacterium | reverse complement strand
AGCCACATCAACACGGAGCAGCAATATCTGCAAGTCGAACCGCAAACCAATACCGGCATCAACTGCAAGTTGCTTTAGAAAATCTTTAGTGAACTCACCTCCTGGTTTGTCTTTATTTTTATTTTTAAGCCAGATATTTCCCGCTTCAGCAAATATTGCACCTTCTAATATTCCAGTAATTTTCTGCCTTAATTCTGTATTAATTTCCAATTTTATATCACCTGATTGATCAGGGAAAAAATCAGTGCTATCCGCTCTTGGTGATATATATGTTCCGGGCCCAACGGTTCTGCTTCTAAAGCCACGTAGGCTACTGGTACCTCCGATAAAAAATTGTTTGATGAAAGGTAATTCGAAAGAGTTACCATTCGGATACCCAAAACCAAGGTCTATCCGGTTAGCCCAAATGGTTTTTGGTCCCACCCTAGAGTAATGCCGAACATCAGCCTCCGCTTTAATATATTGCGAATAAGGAGCTCCAAAGAATTTAATTGTGTCTCCTTTTTTTAGATCGGGTTTGGCGATTAGGCCAATTAAATTTCCCGATAAATCAAGGTTGGTTATTACGTACCACCCTTTTCCTTTCGGGTCATCCACTATGGCATCATAACTGTAAGTTGCATTAGAGCCAATAATGAATTGTTTTTCTATGGCTTTTCTTAAAGTAAAATCTCCACTTCTTCCATTAACACCGTTTACGCTATCCAAATATCGCTGTGTAATATTTAAAGGCTGCACATAATTTACAGAGATAGGATTTACTTTGTATTCCATCCTTATATTAGGTTTCCAGGTATAGCCAAGGTCTGCCCTAAAAGAATTTAAAGTGTAAAGTTTTGTGCGATTAAGCAGGTCATAACCTATTCGTGCATATGATTTAGGAACATATGCCCCTTTGGTATTAAATACAAAAAACGGTAATATAAATTTTGGAACCGTGAGAGATATTTCACCCCCAAGCTTATTAGTATTAAAACCTTTTTGTCTTCCACTAAATTGTACTTCAGAGCCTACATAGGCATTCACTGCAAATAATTCTGCGCCTCTTAATAAATTCTTGTTTCTCCAGCTAAGACTTATAATTGATCCTACATTATTATTAGATTTTGTGTTGCCTGATACTTCTGCTCGTAATGTTTTTTTAGGAAGCGGAGTTAGGTAATAAAAAGTATTCAATGCGTCAGTGTAAGGATCAACTTCAAATCGGTTCTTTACAAATTTATAAACACCAAGGTTTATTAATCTGTTCAGGGCAAGGTTGTGATCTTTTCTATTATAAAGTTCATTTGGCTTAAACTGCATAACCTGTTCAAACAGGCCTGGCTTAAATATTTTGTCTTTATCTATAACATAATAACCTTTATAAAATTCTTCATATATATGTGATGTATCTATTGCAGCAGTATTTAATGTATAATTAGAATACACATAAATTTCATTGATAGTGTATGGTTTTCTTGCAGTTAAAGGGGTATTACTTTTTACAGTGACATACATATTAACCATATTGTTACCTATGGTAGTATCGGCATCTATTAGAATGTATTCGGGACTAAAAAAATAATATCCCTGTTCTTTTAATGCTGCATCAATTCTTAGCCTTTCTGCTTTAATCAGGTCGAGGTTAAATGGAACACCTGTTTTAATAAGCGTTTTTGCTTCTGTTTCTTTAATAGCTCTCCCGAGCTGGCTAATTGTATCACGGGGAAATTGAAGATTTTTTATTGTATAAATAGAGCCTGCCTGTACTGTATATAAGGCACGGGCCTTTCTATTTTTTACAGTTGTGTCGCCGCTTGCAGCGGCATGAAAATATCCTTTATTCTCCAGGTTATTTTTTAAAACTTTTGCATTGTTTTCAATATTCACATTACTTAATAAAACAGGAGGTTCTCCAAACTTTCTTAAAAACTTTCTTATAAAACCTTTTTTATTAGGATCGCCTGCAAGATTAAAAAAGGTTAACTTAAAACGGATTCCCAATAATTTTGAATTGGGTTTTGGCCGTGTTAATTTTGCAAGGTCATCCTGTAGGGTTTTCTTCATTTTTGATGAAATGTCCTTATCTGTTATTTTCACTGAGGCACCGGTATACAAAGCATCTCCGGGAGGCAACTGCCTGGTATTACTGCATGAGACTACTGATATAATCAATATAAAAAATACTAACCTCGTAAGAGTATTTTTTAAGTTTCTTTTACTTGCCACGCTTATCGGGTTTAGCAGGTTCAGGTATAGTTGTTTTTTCTGATGACGGGGTTGTTACCGGCGTTTTTGCAGAGCTTTTTCTTTTTGATCTTTGAAGTAATTCCTTAAAATGATCATAATCTACATTTATAATAAAGCCTAAGCCTGTTTCAACAATATAACCTTCAATTATTCCTTCATATTCATTTTTTCTGTATGCTCTTAGTACATATCTGCCATCTCTGCTCAATTTGTAGTCCACAGCAATGTTACCTGCAATATGGTTATTGGAACTTCCGTTTGCAGGCCTTGGGCCCTCGAGTTCAAAATTGCTGCCTACACTAACTGTTAACCTGTCGCCAAGTAATTGTTTGGTAAGCCCTACACTAAAATCCGTACGAGATCGCTTTTCACCCGTTGTATAATCGGATGCGGTAGTAAGGTCAAAATTAATATCAACACCTGCAATCAATCCACCCGCTAAACTATTTAATTGTTCTGTAAGAAGTTTGCTAACACTCTGTTTTGCAAATTCTGCGGGGTCGAGTCCGCCGTTGCTATTATCAAAAGGATTTTCACTTACAAATCGGTTAAGTAGTAAAAGGGCAAACACCTGTTTATTTATTTCGCCGGGCTCTTCTCTTATCTGTAATAATTTATTTTGAACAACTTCCAGGATACTTTTATCTACCACATAGTTTTTATCTTCCGGCAGCCTTATATCAAATGTTATCGCAGGTTTTAAAAGCTCGCCTCTCAAAGTAAGCCATACTTCAAAAGGTAATCTTTGGCGAAAAGTATTTCTAACATCTTGTTTTATCTGATTTTGCACAAGGTCCAGCGGAGAAGTATTAGCAATGTATACTGCAGAAACATTAATGTCTGCATTCGTGGGTTCGCCAGTCCATAAAATCCTGCTTCCTTTCTGTATTTCAAATTTTCTTTTAATAAAATTAAATGATAATTCATATGATCCTTCATCTAACTCATAAGAACCTACCAATGTGATTTTTCCGCTTGGGTCTATACCAGCATTCAAAAGTCCTTCTCCTTTCATATTGATAAAGTCACCATTGCCTTCGTCAATTATCATATTAAACTCTGCATTTCTGTCTATTGTGATATTGGTTGAAATATCAAATCCAACTAAGCGTGAAGCATTTAATGAATCATAAGGCAACATAAATAATGAATCCTCTAGTATAGCATCCATATCAACAAATCGAACGATACCTTCTCTTTCTACAACCCCAGGCTGGGCCTGTGGGAGCACAAATGTAAATTTAGTCTTGTCGTTTACCGTTAAGGACCCTTCTACAACCGGTTGATCATTGGTTCCTTTGATATTTAAATCAGTTGTGAGAACCATTTTCCCATAAAATAATTTATTGTCTTTCTTAGTAGTATTCAATGCCTGAAAGTTATCAGCATTTACTTTGAGAGCGAAAGCATAGCTTTTAAAATCAGTTGTATTTATTCTGCCATCTACAACTAAATTATTATCAGCGGTATCCTGAACTATGAAAGTATCAAAAGCAAAACCATTATTATCAATAGTTAAGCTTTCATTATTTATTTTAAAAAAGCTGTTAAGGGCAGAAAGATTAAAGGAGGTGTTGTCAAAATTAATTTTACCTAATAAATCAGGATCATCCATGGTACCTTTTAATGAGATATTTCCGCTAAGGTTTCCTGAAGCATTACGAATTGCACCAAATGAAGGACCTTCAATAGATTTCATTTGAAGTTTTATAATATCAACATTCAGATCGAAACTACTTTTATTGTCTGGTTTTAAATTGTAAACTCCTGTAGCTTTCACATCATTGCCCCTGCCTGAAAGCACAATAGTACCATTAAAAACATTTGGGCTGCTATTACTAACCTGGGCAGTAACATTACCCAAAGTGTCTTTGTAAATACTAAGATCATTAATAGTAAGATCGCTGGTAAATGTAGGCTGCACTTTATAGTTTTTTAGCAGCACATTCCCATTTACAGTGCCATTAACCAAAAGTGAATCTGACTGAGCAAAAGCTGTAAGAGTAGCTATTTGAAAATTTTTGAAATCGACACTTAATGGCCTGTTAGTTCCTGTGCCAATACTATTTAAACTTAGTTGCTGTTCACCTTTGTTCAAGATAAATTGATTAGCAACTAAGTCGCCATTCAATAGCTGTATGCTGTTATTTGCATTAACTGACCATGGCTCATAGTTAAGCATAAGGCTATCCGGTTTTAACCGGAAAGTATAATTTTCCAATGATGGTTGGCTAAAAGTGCCGGCTACCCTGTATTTGTTTTTAGCAGCAGGATCTTTTATACTTAACGAAAAATCAATAAGATTGTTTGCGATGCTACCTGAGATTGTAGTGGCATCTAAAACAAATGCTGTTCCTTTTAATTTAGAGAAACTTGCATTATAAACTATTCGATCATTTTTTGTAACAGCATTAAAGTTTATATCAGTTATTTGATTGGTTCCATAAATAAGTATAGGCGCAACTACATTTACATCCATACCATTTTGTGTAGAAAAACGTCCGGATAGATTTATAGAATCAAGTCTTTTAAGTTCTGGCATAAATGCCCGCAATGCAGGGTTGTCTACGGCTTTTGCAAAAATTGTAAAGTCGTAAGGGTCTAATGTTTTCGTATTTTTTTTACCTGTAAGCGAAAAATATGGATCAATCGACTGTTGAATAATATCTCCAAGTTGCGTGAGTTTGTAATTGCCTTTTATTTCAGCAAACATAAAAGGGCTCTGTACCCGGATGAGATGTTGATTATTTGAATTATCTGCAAACAAGCTTATAGAATCCAATTGAGTTCTCTCTCCATTATTCACCAAAACTGAGTTTGTAATAAAAAGGCTTCCATTAAGATTATCAGGGTCTATGTTGGTAAGATCACCAGTTATTTTACCATGATAAAAAATTGACTGCGGTGTTAAGTTCAGGGCTTGTGTTTTAATGCTGTCTATATCTGCAGAAAAACGGATAGATGGATATTTTCCGTTAAATACACCATTGGCAACTAAACTAAGATCAATATTGGGGTCACTAACATCAGCATTTACGTTATAGGCACCTTGGGCAATTGACCCATCAAACTTTATATTCTTATAATTATATTTATTAAAACCTAATGAATTTATTACACCGGTAGCTGTAGCATTTGCAGTATTGGGTTCAAACCCCGAACCTTTCACTTTAAAAGTCGCAGATAAAATTCCATAGGTTGCCTTATCCTTCATTATTGTACCAAGATCAATAGAATTGGCGTTAACAGCATAATCGTATTTGGCAAGCTTTGGATTGGAAAAGTTGGTTAAGCTGCCCTTCAATTTTGCGGAGCCAAGGCTTGTACTAATAGTAATATCTGATACTAAATCATTCATGCTGGTTTTTATTCTACCGGCAGCAGATATTGATTCGGGCAAAGTAAAGGCTGTAGGAACAGATTCCTTTGGAATGAGGGATAAAATATCTTTCCTGCCGGTTTTTAAATACTTTATATCAAGGTCAGCAGAAAACTTTTTGGGATCGGGTAAACCACTTAATGTTCCTGAAACAAAAAAGGTTGTATTGGTTAATCCTTTAAATCTTAAATCATTAAAACGCATATTATTCAATGG
>JBBJOK010000023.1:5979-7951 GCA_037721545.1 Chitinophagaceae bacterium | reverse complement strand
TTGTATTGGTTAATCCTTTAAATCTTAAATCATTAAAACGCATATTATTCAATGGGCCATCAACTTTACCATTAAGTTGCCAAACCTGAGAGGGATTTGCAAACGCCTGCAAAGTGCGAAGCAGGGGCGCAAAAGTTAAAATATCTTTTACCTGTACACTGCTGCTTTCAATATCAAGATCAAGAATAAGCGTGGCGGGGTTTTCTGCTAATATTGCTATTGACGGATATCTGATAATAAGGTCCCTTCTCAGAATAGTACCCGGAGTTCTTATATAAAGGTTCCTAAGTGATGCTTCTCTATCAGTAAATAAAAATTCTCCATTAAATTCATTTAAAATAAAACCGCTTTTTTCTTTGAGACTTGCAGTTTTAAAATCGGCGGCGGTTGTATCAAGACTATAAAAAAGATTTTCTGCAGTGAGGTTTATATTTTTAATATCAAGATGGCCGTAGTCCATACCAAAACTTGTTACAGGCATGGCTGAATTATTAAGCCTGAAATTACTTTCTACTATATTAATTTCTTTAGATGAAATTGAAAATGCTGAAAGAACTTCTTTTACCTGTGAAGTTGTTGCCGTTACAGGAACAGTTTTTTTTGGTCCCATTTGTAATGCGACATCCGAATTTTCCAGGGTTATATCTTTGAAGGCAAAAGTAAGCGACTTAATATCCAGGGTATCCGGGTGAGCTACAAGTTTTTTTAACTTTAAATAGGTTGTAATATTTGTGGGAACACTTTTATAATCAACATCAATATCTTTTAAAAATATTTCGGAGTTTTTAATTTTAAAATAATTCTCGGGTTTTAAAATGGCTTCTGCAATTGCACTGTCAATTTTTGGCTTTAAAGGTTCATTCTGATAATAATGTCCTTTAAGCCCTGTTAGCGTGAAAGTAGGTATATCGAAATAAAGATGTGCAGGATCGAACTTTTTAATTGGCGCATCCATGTGAGTGATAAACAAATTCATATCATCGCCGGTAATAACATCCTGGTAAATTATTCTTGCATTATTGAGAACGATATTATCAATGTTCATTTTTATAGTTGCCGAATCTGCTAAATTTGATTCCTTCTTCTGATCTCCCATGAAAGAATTAACGATGAACTGGAAATTGAAAACGGTATCAGCATTTACCCTTTTAATTTTAGCAATAACATTATCTAACTTTATCTCTTTTATCTCAAATTCATTAGTGAGCAGTTTAAGCATATTAAGGTCAACTCTTAATTGTCCACCGGAGATAAGAGTATCTTTTGTCTGGTCTTCTATATAAACATTTTTTAAAATGATGGAGTTAGGAAAATTGATATCTAGTTTACCAATCTCAACCTTAGTCTTTAATTTTTGTTGGAGGTAATTTTGCACTTTCCCACGAACAAAATTTTGGCCTGGTGGTGTTTGTATAAGTATGATGACGAGGAAGAAAAGGAAAACAACTGTAATGAGAATATAGGAGAGCACTTTGGCAATCTTCGCTACCACCGACTTCTTTTTTGGGGGTAAGGGTTTGTCTGTAGGTTCCATATATGCGAAAAGGGCTTAAAGCGAGAATTGTTATCAAATTCTACTTACACAATAATATAAAATCTGATTCTGCAAATTTAAGCTATTAATGCTGATTTTATAAGGCTGAAATGCCAAAGTTTTAGTGTGTAAGTAATCGTTTTTGTATAAATGTGATTACCGTTGAATAAAAATTCGACGATATTAAGTATGATGATTAAGATAATCCGAAATATTACAACGTTCCCAGGAAACCAATTAGATTAACAACATCATCTTCTTTTAAAAAGTTAACAGCTTTTTCCCTCAGATAGATTTCAATATTCCCTTGGTGTTTGGCATACATATTAAGTAAACTCTTTCTGTTAAGAGGCTTAAAACGATTGTAGGCATCACCTATAAATTAGTTTGAGTATTCTGAAAATGTGAGAATTTCTTTGGGGACAAGATCTCTTATAT
>JBBJOK010000023.1:1525-5879 GCA_037721545.1 Chitinophagaceae bacterium | reverse complement strand
TAAAATTTTATTTGAGGCGGCATCGGCTGAAAGACCGGAAACCATTGTAAAACTTACAAACTGAATAAAAAAACTTATAATTAATGCACTACCTAAAAGTATAAGGCTTTTTAAAATAAAATTTAACCAAAGCGGATAATTACGTAGCAGTTGCTTTAGCCTGTAAACAAATAAATAACTCATGATCACACTTAGCACAAACATGAGAAGTTCTCTCATCCACAAGCTATGCTCACGATTAACCCTTTCGATTTCCTGATTCCTTAATAAAACAGTTACCCAATCAACAAACGTCCAGAGTAATGCTATAAACAGTACTGATCGTATCCTAAATTTTGTAATGTTTGATATTTTAAACCATCTATGTCTAAAAAGTTTCATACTTTGTTTTTCAAGTAATTATAAATAGCATTCTGAGCGTTTAGTTTTTTATCATGATAATTGATGGGGTTATTTGGGGGCATTTGCTGTTCCAAATTCGATAAAAGCACTACAGCGTTATCATTATCTTTCCACTGTATCTCATAATAATCTATCAACTCTTTTTTGCAACCAGCATCTTTAATTGTTACGCATACTTCTATTCGGTGATATAAGTTTCTTGTCATGAGATCTGCAGACCCCATAAGAACTTCAGCAGTATCACCGGCACCAAAAATCATAAGCCGGGTATGTTCCAAATAGCGGTCCACTAATCGTTTTATGGTAATATTCTCACTTATACCTTGCAAACCCGGCATTAGGCAGCATACGCTTCTTATAATCAAATTCACTTTTACGCCAGCCTGGCTCGCTTTGTATAAAAGATTTATGAATTTCGGTTCTTCAAGGTTATTTACTTTTATGCGAATTAAAGCTTCCTCGCCACGGCTTGCTTTTTGTATTTCATTATCAATAAATTTTTCCAGTCCATCATTCAAATTAAATTGGGAAACTAAAAGGTTTTCAAATTTTAATTTATTATTCTCGGGAGCTTTATTTTTTTTCTGTAAAAATTTAAAGAGACAGATCATCTCTTTTACGATGGATTTATCAGTGGTCATCAGCACATGATCGGTATAATACTGAGCTGTGGCCTCATTAAAATTGCCCGTACTCAATATTGCATAATAAAAATCTTTGAGCCCTACGTTTTTTTTAACCAGCGCAATTTTTGAATGCACTTTTATATCAGGTATGCTGTAAATAATTTTTATTCCTGCATCCTTCATTACACGGCTCCATTTTATATTATTTGCCTCGTCGAACCTGGCTTTGAGTTCAATAAATGCAGTTACGTTTTTACCATTCTTTGCAGCACTTATCAGTGCATTTACAATGTGGCTTTCTGCTGCAACCCTGTAAAGCGTGATGTATATATGAGTTACTTCTATATCAACTGCCGCCTGGTTAAAAAATGAAAGCACAGGATTATAGGATTGATATGGTATGTGCAGCAATACATCCTGCATATTTAATACATTAAAAATATCACCGCTGTCAATTACATTTAAAGATGAGAGGGGTTTAAGTTTATCGTAATTAAGATTTTTATTAAAAGTGGGAAAAGAGGAAAGGTCACTTAAGTGATGATATCGGCCACCGGCAAACATATCTTCAAACTTTACCCCAAAGGCCGAGGCAAGAAATAATTGGAGGTTTCGGGGCATTCCATTTTGGTACAAAAAACGGGATGGAGGACCATCGTCCCTGTTTTTAAGCTGCTTTTCAATTTTAGTTAATAGATTGCCACTATATTCTTCCCCAAGATGCAACTCTGCATCTCTGTTAAATTTTATACTATACACACCAATTATTTCCAAGCCTGGAAAAATGGATGCAAGATTTTCTCGTATAATATCATCGATAAAAATTACATATTCAATATCATCGATAGGAGTAAGGGTAAAAAATCTTTTTAATTTTTTAGAAGGAATATTAATGATCGCCTGTTTAAGAAGGCCCTGGTTATTTTCTTTTAGCGATACAACAAAGTATAAATAATTGTTTTCAGGTATAAAAGTATGAGAGCTTTTTCCATCTAAAAATATTGGCTGAATAAACGAAAGCACATGCGATAAAAATATTTCCTTTATCTCGGCTATGTGTTCAGGCCTGATCTCACTTTTATAATAAAAGTTAATGCCATTCTCTTTTAAAGCAGGGATAACTTCGTCCACCAGAATTGATCCATAAAGTTCCAGCTGCCGGTTAATTTCTATTTGTATTTGTTCCGGAACATCTTCTGTGGAACTCCGGTTCACTTTCATTCTGGTCTTCTTATCAAGCTTGGACAGAGCAATCACCGAAGGATAACGCACCCTAAAAAACTCATCAAGATTTGAAGAAAATATAGAGAGGAATTTTAGCCGTTCAAACAATGGCACTTCTTTATCTGCAGCCTCTTGTAAAACTCTAAAATTAAAACCTAACCAACTAAGGTCTCTGTTGTACAACATACAACTTAAATTTTATAAGGGTGAACCAGACCCTTGAATTATTGTATTGGGCGGCGGTGAACCCTCATTAATTGATATGGCAATAATAAATGCAATTACTGATAAGATAATGCCTATCATAAAAACATTATAGGCGAGCCGTATAAGCTTATATTTTCTTCCTAAAATAACTCCCAAATAATAAATATCCTTTACCAATGAGCCGTATAGGTAATCAGTATCCACCATCATTCTCTTCATGGCAGAACTATATTCATCATACGTGGCCTTATAAAAATTACCAAAAAATAGCAGGTTAGTTTTTTTTGCGGCAATATCGTCGGGGGTAAATGTGCCCTCATTAATCTTGGGGCGGGTTGCTAAAATAGAAATTATGATTGTTACTACTGCTGATGTTAAAAAAATGAGTGTAGGAATTTTAAGATATGTTTCTTCCTGTAATTTTCTGGCAAGCACACCTAGCACAATGGAAATGATAATTGCATTAACCGAAATCAGGATATTGGCTTTGCTGTCTGCCATTTCGCTGAGCTGTAAATGATTTTGAGATGTAAGCCTGAGCATGGTTTGAATGCCTTTAGAAACCAGACCTGATTTATCTTTGTCCATTTCAGAAAGCTTATAGCTTGTGGAATTTTCATCTTCATCTTTCTTTCTTCCATTATTCTTTTGGTTGCCATTATCTTCTTTTTCTGATTCCCACTTATCTATTTTATTTTTTAATTTCTTCATATTTAACTCTTTTGTTTCTGAAAGCAAATCTTTGCAATAGGTTGTATAAAATTCATGCTTCTCAAGCATGATAAGGGTATTTCTGCCGAAATCAAGCTTATCAGCATTTCCGTTCTTTAATATATTTTCTTCCAGCACCCTTTTATTAGTAGCTTTAAATTCTTTGGTACCTAAATTATAGGTGTCGGCATCGCAAATTATCTGCTGCAATAAATTAGTTGGATTTCTAGGACTTTTAGTGGCCATTATACAGCCCTCTATATCATTAATTAATTCTGTGTCATTAGTATGATCGGTCATGTACTTTTTCATAACCTCAACACTCATTTCTTCATGTTTGGATGCTTCAGTAAATAAATACCCTGTATCGTGAAACCATGCTGCAGTATAAAGAATGAGCATCTCTTTTTCATTAACATGATAATGCGCTGCAATTTCTTTTGTTCTGTCAACTACACTTTGTGTATGTTTTAGGTTATGAAATACCAGGGATTTATCCTCACGGCTTTCAAATAAACCGGTAATGTGTTGCGCAATATTTTTATAAAGATTATTGTCCATACTTAAAATGTAAGCCGAAATTTTGTTCCAAGTGAAAAATTAAGCAATTTATCTTCACTTGAAACGCCTACGGTAGCTGAAACTATAACGATGTTAAAAGGTGAATAGTATAATCCACCACCAAAAGATTTATGCCATTCTTTAGATTTTTCGTTCTTCATCCAAACCCTTCCTACATCAAAAAAACCAATTAAACCAATATCTCCTGGCAAATAATATGATTCTGATTTTATAACTTTTACCCTTCCTTCAGTACTGGCATAAAACATCGAAGAACCCGAAAATCTATCTTTCCTATATCCTCTTAAATAATTATTTGCTCCGAGCGTTAATGCCTGAAAGTACTCAAAATTTTCACTAAAAATATGGCCTCCTCCAACTCTGATGATGCCTACAAGCTTTCTCTCCTGGCTTAAGCTTGCATAAACAGTCATGTCTGATGTAACCTTGGCCAAATTATTACTTTTATCATTCAACCCATATAAGGAACTTAATTCTGTATACCAGGTAATGCCACGGGTAGGTAACACTTCATTATTTACATAATTAATATCAATTTTAAACTTGCCCCCAATATAATTTTTTACAGCATAAACGCTTGCAGAATCAGATCCAATAAGGGC
>JBBJOK010000023.1:0-1425 GCA_037721545.1 Chitinophagaceae bacterium | reverse complement strand
CACATCCTTGCGATATAAAATAGAATTAAAAATTCCCTGGTATTTTAGTTGGTAAGCTTTATGAGAAAAGGCATATAATGTTGAGAATTTTTGATAAGTAGAATAAGGCTCTTTTCTAAATCTAAAGGTTTTTATCGCAAAACCAAACCCAAATAATAATTTATCCTCCGGGTTATAACCCAGGTTTATTTGGGGCAATTGATAACGGTTATAAGAGTGGCCAATAGGTTTGTATTCATTTACCAAAGGATTAGAAGAAAATAACACATTGGTTTTTTTGTCTTTTATAACAAAGTTTCTTTCCACTTTTAAACTTGTATCATTGGATGTGATATCGTATACGTACTTTCGGATATCACCTTTAAGGTTGAATGTATCATTGCCTTTGCCTCCAATCATCCTTATCTTCATTTTAGATTTAAGGTTCTCATCAATTTCAAATTTATCATTCCCGTTAAGCCCATAAAGCCTGATCTCTTTTGTGATCTTGCGATCGAAAATGCGGTTATACATAATGCCCGATGAATCTGTGTTTGTTTTTTTCTTATATACTATTACCTGCACCTTATCACCAGCGGCTTGTACTTTAAAAAACTCCTGCTGATTACTGCCTAATATGTTAACAGCTTTGGATAAATAATTATAAAACTTTATTCCCTCTGTCATTAATACATCTCTTCGGATTTTTAGTTTATCGCTTATTGAAGTAGCATCTATTGCATAAACTTCGGGAGGTAATTTTTTTACTGATGAATCAATTACTTTATCGGTTAGCTGTCGCTGAAAAGTATCTATTATATTTTTCCAATCATTTTCATTAAGGAGGTTCATAAATATCCTATCCTGATCCCTTGCCTCCCAATTCAACCATTTTACATTATAAAAACCTTTTTTAAAACCCTGTAAATACTTTAATTGATTTTTTGATAGGTATCTTAATAATAATCCATCTGAATTAAAGAAGGCCTGATCTCTATCCCTTGGTACGGGATAATATAGCTTCCCTTTTCCTGTATCCGCGGTACCCCATTTCCATTGATCAAAATGCCTGTCCCAATCTCCTATTACATTATCCAAAAGGCGTGATCTTAAATATGCTTGCTGGTCAACATGGTCATCATGGTCATCAAAAAGTTTATTGATGATTTTTGCGTTACTTTTTGTACCCGTGCCATCGGGAGTTGGATCTCTTTCTTCAAGTAGCACGACTGAATTTCTAAACATTTTTCGGTAAATACCGAATGCAGCATCATCAGGAACAAAAAAGAATTCCGGCTGGGTGGTAAGTATATTGGTAGCCTTTGCCAAACCGGGTACAACCAGTGGTGCATAAGGATGGCTGGCCGATATCAAATCTTGAACAATATCCTGTGCCAGCGTGCCTCTCAAATTCTCAGGAATAGCTCTTTCAGGATCTTTTTCTAC
>JBBJOK010000241.1:0-4996 GCA_037721545.1 Chitinophagaceae bacterium | reverse complement strand
GTGGCATTTGTCGCCAATCTCTCAGTGAATTTCAAAATCGATTTCAAAAATCAATCAGAATTATTTTAAGCGGCATGACCGGCAAAGTTCAGATCATTGATAATGCAGGATATTTGTTGCCCCTTGCATTTACTTCTGAAAATTTGAAGTAGGCCTACCAATTAAATTTTTGTACACAGTAATTCTCTTCCTGTTTTTCTGGTAATCAATACTATACCAAACTAATAATTGCTACTTGCTTAATCTACTTTGTAATTCAGGAATCACATTTTCAAAATTTTTTAATAACCTATCCCAAACTCTAAAATTTTCATCCCGGCTTGCAGATGTGCCGCTGGGGGCAAATTCAGAAATCAACTTAGCTTTATAAGTTAAAGGATCACTACTTGTTGTTTTGATAATTAAACGAGTTCTAACAGTGGCAGCCTTATAAGTCTGACCAACCCAAGCTGTACACATATATCCAGTTGATTTATCGGATATCTGTATAACATCAAAATGGTTGGTTATAATTCTTGCAATCAGTTTCCACGAATCATCTTCATTATGACTTGTCCTTATATCTATATCTTTATTTGCTAAATCAGTCATCAAAGAACTTTCATAGGCATCATCTTTTTCAAGTTTTATATAATCAGTACCGAGGCTATTGTTGGCGTCCCGCCAACAATTAATAAAGTTAATAACATTTTAATCCATGTCAATCTCATTGGGGATTAGCTATTTTACCTGACTATATAAATGGTCTTCTGCAGCTTTAATGAAAAGTGAGATACTACTTTTTCTTGGCTTACTCATTTCAATTTAGGAATTCTTTTATATTGCTATTGGTCGGGGACGCCAAAAGCAGCGAGGGGGTTTTCCAATAATTATCAACCATAGCCCCTACGAATTATATGGGTGAAGGAATAAATATTAACACCGTATTAATTCATCAATTTTACCGTATTAATACGGTAATTTACAAAAAGAAGCAGCATACATTTGACAATTCTACAACCAGTAAATTATAAGATCAGTATGAAAAAACTCCTACATATTTTTACTCTCTTCACATTTTCTATTATTTTATGGGGATGTAAGAAAAATACCCAAGATGTTGTAATTGCAAAAGAAGTACAGATAAATGTTTCAAATCAAGTTTTAAAAAATTGGCTACAGATAAATGGTGGTAATTTTAAAGAAGGTAAAATTACCATAATAAATACTACAGTTGGTTCTAAGGGTATCAATGATAATAAAACAGGAAATCTGGATTGGGAGCATGCTGTTACATATACATTTAAGGGCGTTTCATACACAAAAATTCCTTTTTCGCTATCTGTTAATCAAAATGATACAGGTTCTGTCATTACTAAATTCAGTCTGGTATTCAGATTTAAGAAAGATACAATTGAAGCCAGATTTAAAACGTTTACAAAGGTGGCAGATGTGTCCGATTCATCAACAATTTATGCTCAGGAAAGTTATTATTCGTTAAACGGAGAGCTTTTAGAGGCATGGATTTATAAAAATAAGAAAGCTTATAAAATAAACAAGAAATATTTAACCGTTGCGAACAATAGCAATAAACCAATTGGAAGCAGAACTTGTAAAAACATTCCCTATTACACTTATGGCCCGTTAATAGCTATGTCTGATGGATCATTCCGGGTTATGCGCTATACTAATTATACTACGCAATGCACTGAAGATGCTTATGTTGAACCCGAGGAGTACGATTATGGCGGTGGCAGCTATGAGAATTGGGACCCAACCCCTATCATAACTGATTGCCAAGGTACTCCAGATGGAACTGCTACATGGAGCAACGATTGTAATACCTGCATCGGCGGAACTACTGGGATTACATCATGCCCTATAGATACTATTAAAAATCCTTGCATTCAAGTTGATAGCTTGGCAACAAATTCGCTATATAAAGCAATGTTGGATGATTTGAAAAGTAAAACCTCAGATATCCATGAATCGGGCTATGTGTATAAACGAAATGCTGATGGTTCTTTCGTTCCAACATTTATAGTTGGAAAAGATAATGCAGCAGGAATAGATTTTGAGTTTAAAGAGAAGGTGGATGGGTTTATTCATAATCATTATACTGGATTATTATCTGTGTTTTCCCCGGATGATATTTATGCAATGGCGGTTGCTTATACATCGGATAAAATGGTTAACCCATTAACTTTTAGTATAGGGGTAGTTACAGCAAATGGAACTCAATATCTTTTAATGATTGACGATTTTACTAAATTCCAGCAATATGCAAATAACATTGTAACTAATTCCACGTTAATTTTGTATTCTTTTATATTTGGATCTGTTTATGGCATTAGCCCAACAAATAGTAATGATGATAATGAAAAACTTTTCTTGCAATATTTGCAGACTACTAATTCCGGATTAAAATTTTTTAAAGGCAATAATGACTTTACCCAATGGCAGCCAAAAAAAGCAGATGATAATGGAAACGTCGTTAATAACCCTTGTCAATAAATTTATTTTAAAAATAAGAATGTTATGAAACAGTCAATAATTATAATAGCAATTTTCACATTTTCGATAATCAAAATTCAAGCTCAAACACCAAAGCCTGGAGAATATAGAATAAATAACAGTTTATTAAAATTTGAAGGTAGCTGGATATGGTTTAATGGTACAGATACATTAAAACTAGTTTTAAAAAAAGAAAAATTACACCAACCACCTGGATTTGCTTTCAATTTTTATTTTGATGCGATCGTAGGATGGTATTTATATAAAAAGGGAAACATAATTATAGAAAATTCTCTTTCCTTCGCAAATACAAGTTATTATGATGGGCATAGCAGTATTTTGGGAGGCAACAAAAACGGAAAAGAAACTTTAGAGGGTAATATAAAAGATTCGAAAAAAAATAAATTTGCTGCAATAACCCTTACATTAAATGCATCGCACACCAGCTTACATTGGAAATTAAATAATAATGAAGGAGTTAGAATTGGAAAATATGATCATGGATTCTCTTTACCTAAAACAGGAATTCTGGCAAAAGAATAAACCTAGGATATTCAGTTTTTGCACAAACTATTCAATCTTACAATCCACAAGTGCCAGATGCAGTAGCTACGGCACTAGCGTGGGGAGGATTACACAAAACAACCGTATGGCAAACAAAATCTGATACTACAAGTGTGAAAAATATTAATTGGATTGCTCGTGATACATTAAATAGTATAAATTCTCCGACTTTTCAATTAACAAATTGCAAATAAAATATGAAATTAAGTTTATTGGCTTTTATCTTTTTCGGAATCTCTTCGTCACAATCCCAAACTATAAGTGGCTATAAATTTGGTGATAAAGCATTGATTAAATTTTTAGAAAAAGAATTGAATTCTTTAGATGATGAAATATATAAGCGCAATACACTTATTTATACAGAAGTTTATTTCAATTTAAAGGGGATATTGAGAAGGTTAGCTTTTTTAGTAGTAATGGCAATAGTGATTTAAAAGACATAATTAGAAAAATTTTCTTCAAAACAAAAGGCAAATGGGTTAAACAAAAGGAGAATATTCCGCTACTTATCCCAATATCTTTTTTGGATATGAACCATGATAAGGTTTTAATTAATATTGATGATTTATTTCAACCGCTTAGAAGACCGAATAGAATACATGCTCAAAAATATATATTCCTTTACCCGATAACCTTGGGGCGAACTGAGCGTAAATGATTCTTTTAGATCTTAATCAAAACAACTCTTGAATCCCATGTGCAATTTAACTTCATGATCTATCAACCATTTTTTTCCACTATTTATGGTGCTCAATCTGGGAATCTGCGTAAGCTGCACTAACTACAAAAAATATCTTCATGTAGTTTGTTTTTAAAATTCATATACATATACAGTTGTTGGTGAGCATTGCAAAAGCCACGGCACAGAACACCAACAGCCTCGGGTACAAGAAGCTTTACATGCTTACATTAAAAATTAAAAGAACACTTTGGATGCAACGACCTTTAATACGAATTTCCCTTTATATGGTGCCTTTAAAAGTAATGATCCAGATCATCAATTAATGGCAACCCAATTTTTAAACTCCATGAGCAGAACTTTGTCTGGTTATAATACTAATTTAGATAGTGTAGCAGTAAGAGCAATGGTTTTGGGAGGACTTTATGAAACAGATTATTGGAAAACTTTAAGTGATACAACTGTGCTTAGGCCAAAAAAATTTGGCAGAACGTAATATATTAGATATAACAAATTATGGACATTATCAAGGAACTAAATGTAAATAATGAAATACATATTATTAATTCTATTATTTTTTTCATCTTCAACTTTTGCTCAAAATCGCAAATTTCAAAAAGTAGTTAAAGCTTGTATTGATTTAAATAGCGATTCATTCAATAGTAATGATTATATATCTGATACTCTGGTTCCTTTTTTAAAATATCATTATTTTGATCTCAATGACTTAAAAATTGCCGCTAATAATTATAAACATGAGTTTAAGAAAGAATTGTATACAAACAAAGGATATAAATTTTTATCAAAACAAATAAGTGATACTTCAAATTCAATAATTAATAACAAAGAATTAAATAGTATAACTACTAGTTATAAAAGATATTTTCGGTTTATTAAACCTATATTTTTCCCACACAAAAAAAAGGTAATCATTTCATACTGGAAAGTTAATTGCCCAAGATGTTCCTGGGGAAAATCCTTGTTGCTAGAAAAGAAAAAGGGGAAGTGGGATGTAATGTATGAGCTTGGAAGCTGGATAGAATAATTGCCATTTCTTATTCCATTGTCTAAATTCCCAATCGTGCCCATTCATAAAACCCTTAACTCACTTTTTATAGCTAATCCTGTACACCGCACCATTATAATCATCACTTACCAACAGTGCACCATCAGGCATTTGCTGCACATCTACCGGTCTTCCGATAACAGAATTATCAGGCCGTAACCATCCTGATGCAAAAGTGGTAAAGGAAGTAACAT
>JBBJOK010000240.1:0-4996 GCA_037721545.1 Chitinophagaceae bacterium | reverse complement strand
GTTTCGTGAATTATTTTAATAGCGGGTATTGCATTTACTCTTTTAACTTCCCACAGCCGCACATATCCGGTGAGGCGGGCAACCCCATGACTATCAACACCACGTAGATCAGCGATGAGTAAAGATTTAGCGGCAGTTTCTGCCTCTTCAAGAGGGCAGCCCATCTTTAAAAAAATATTATTAGAGAAAGTAAATAATTGCTGATAGCTAAATTTTTTTGGCATTAAGCAAATGTAGGAGTAATAGATTTTAGAATTTAGATTTTAGAATTTAGATTTGCCAGACATGATTTTTGATTTTCAATATTGAATTTTTAATTGTTTTCTATGGGAAGAATTTTTGAAGTGCGTAAATCAACCATGTTTGCCCGATGGGATAAAATGGCAAAACAATTTACCCGTATAGGTAAAGAGATAGACATGGCGGTGAAAATTGCAGGGCCCGACCCTGATAATAATTCTGCTTTGCGCCGTTGCATGATAAATGCCAAGGCAGTAAACATGCCGAAAGATCGGGTAGAAGCAGCCATAAAAAGAGCAATGGGTAAGGATAAAACTGATTATCATGAAATGCTGTACGAAGGATATGCTCCACACGGTGTAGCCTTATTGGTAGAAACAGCAACAGATAATGCTACAAGAACGGTTGCCAATGTTCGGATGCATTTTAATAAGGGGCATGGAAGTTTGGGAACCACAGGCAGTGTAGCATTTACTTTTACCCGCATGGGAGAATTTAAAATCAAAAAGAGCAATTTAAATATTGAAGAGCTGGAGCTGGAATTAATTGATTATGGCCTGGAGGAAATTGGAGAAGATGCAGATGGCAATATTGTAATACGAACCGCATATAATGAATTCGGGAATATGAGTAAAGCTCTTGAAGAAAAAAAGATAGAGGTAATTACTGCAGAACTTACCCGGATCCCCACCAACACTGTTGAATTAAATGAAGAACAGGCAACTGAAGTTTTAAAACTCGTAGATAATTTAGAACAGGACGAAGATGTACAAAAGGTTTATTATAATTTAAAATGATGAGATCATACTCATATTTAAACTATTCTACTTTATTCTCATGTACAAAGCACATTCAAAATATTAACAGCCAATTTGATAAAATAGACATTTAAAAATTGTTTAAAAATGGGAAGTAAAATGTATTTCTCTTATTGTGCTCCAGGAACTTCCCACTTAATGAGTAATAATTTGAAAAAAAGTATTATAAAGAATTATCCTTAGCCGAAAAATCAATGAAAACTTTTTTATGAGTTAGCTGTTATTTTATGAAGACCCTAATATTCATAGCAACATTGTTTTTTTCAATCACAAAGATTGGGCAAAACCCTTATGCTCGACTTAAAGGAGAATTTCAAGTTCTGTCTTATCAGCTTCAGTTCAGGAGGACGAATTTTAAATTGAATTACTTCTCCATCATCAACATTTATTTATTAATTTAGTACCCTTACGGGCGTTAAATTTGTGTTTTGTTAAATATTGACGTAATTGTAAAAGAAAACATTTTTTTATTTCTAAACCCGAAAATAAATGAATTATGAAAAATTACATTAGCAGAAAAGTCGCCATCTTTATTATTCTTATTCTTGGATATACAGTTTCAGTATTTGCGCAATCAACCAAAGATACAGCTGATATAATGTCAATTTTGAAAGCCCATGAAACGAACTGGAATAAGCATGATATGGATCTTTGGGCTGAAATGTTGCATGAAGATGCCGACTGGGTAAACTGGCGTGGTGGATACTGGCACGGCAAAGCCGCTATCAAAGCTGGACACGAAAAAATACACGGCTCTTACTACAAAAAAACTGTGTTGAGCCCGCAGCGTGTAGAAGATATGGTGTTTTTGACACCAGAAATCGTATTAGCGCATGTACGCAGTGAGCTCAGTGGAGACGAAAGGGCGCCAAGTGTGATTCATCCCTATCGCAAAACATTTATATTTACAAAAAAAAGTGGAAAATGGGGTGTTCGGGCTCTTCATAACACTCGCCTATTAGATGAGAAGTAGTCGTCATTTTCTTTCCTATTATAATACTAAGAAAGTGGCGATAGTAACTGAATGATTGATTGTAACTTTTAAGAACATTAACACGAACGTGCAACATCGGTATAGCGTCTTTTCCTAAGCAGTGTCTCCCTTACCTAGCTTTGTGTAATGGAGGACACAGGGGCAAATAATTATTAACTCAGTGTCTTGACCAAATTAAAGCCAACGTAATAGAGACAAAGCTTAGGAGGAACATTTTCGCCGTTGTTGGTGTTCAAAAGGGTTTTGTGAGTGAGGTGCACCAACAACAGTACTACGCAACCCAATGGGTAAGTATTCCAAATCCGATAGCTATCGGATTATCTTCACCTGTTCCATAAAATTTTGCTGATGAATATTTATTGCAAAGGCATTTAACTCTATTCTTTTTTCTTTCACTAAAATTGCAGACTTTGAATGATGATGTCTTTATATTTATCAGGTTTTAATAAATGCTGCCAATCTAAAATAGTAGCGGTAAAATATTGAGGATGAAACTGCGGTGAATCCATTTGAATTAGAAAGAACTAATCTACATATTATTTGGTATTCTTAGCTGTTGCTGGTGCACCTCACTCACAATGCTCATTAAACACCACCAACTGCAGAGATGTAACATCAGCTATATGCTACTATCAGTACTTTCTGGATCCCCCGTCAGGCGTGTAGGGTCGCAATCTTGTATAGTTTTGTAAGAACAAACAATCCGAGTTAAAATTTATAACTTACATAATGTATTGTTTACCAAATAATATTTATCAAACTAAATTTTAAACCATGAAAAAACGAGATTTTATAATTGCAGGAATCACTATGTTAATCATGTGTATTCCGTTGGTCATCATTGCAAAGAAATACCAGCAGGCTGTTATTATGCAAACTTCAGCATTTGATTGGAAAGATATTAAACCAAAACCCACAAAGTATGGTGAAGGGCGAAAGTTCTTTCAGGCGCCCACTGCTACTTTAGACGAGCTTGAATGTCATGTCACTACTTTAAACCCCGGACTAACTTCGCATCCGCCACATCAGCACCCCGATGAAGAAGTAGTAATAATTAAAGAAGGAACACTGGAAGCATTTTTAAATGGCGAAACAAAAACAGTTGGACCGGGATCTGTTCTTTTTTTTGCTGCTAATCAATTGCATGGTGTAAAAAACATTGGCACAAAACCGGCAATTTATCATGTGTTCAAATGGCAGTCATCAAAAACCGGGAAAGCGATGAAAGCAAAATAACGAGATATATTTTGTTTTAGATTAGACTTAGAAAAGTCAACAACAAACTTATTTACCTGTTGGGTTGAAATTGAATTAATTCCCAACTGCCTGGCGGGTGTCCTGAGGCTGACGGAACATAACCTTCAATTTACCGTTAAATATTGCTGCTCAATTTTAAAGTATTATATATGAAATTCTCCTCTTATCTGATGATTTTTGTTCTATTGAGTCTAAGCGGTTATAGCCAGAACAGCAAAATTTATAACGCTAAGGATTTAAATAGTTTAAAATCACTTCCCGTTAAATGGGAGCGATATTGGAATAATCACAACATGGATTCCATGGGTACGATGCTTAGAGACGATGTGGACTTTATCACAGTAGGCGGTACCTGGTTAAAAGGGAAAGAAATTGCCATTACAGACCATAAGCAAAAACACCAAACCATATTTAAGACCAGTATTTGGTCAACGGATCGTGTAGAGGTAAAGTACGTAAATTCGGGTTTGGCCATCCTTCATATCCGTTGGGGAATAAATGGTGACTATGATCCCGATGGTACGCCCCGAAAGCCAAGACACGGGATATTTACATGGGTGGTTACAAAAAACACGGGAAAGTGGTTGTTGTTAGCTGTTCATAACGTCAATATTAGAGAGCCCCTTCCATCAGCAAAGTAATAACTAAAGCATAGGAATGAACTTTTAGAAACTACCACTAACAAGCGGCTTGGCATTATGGCGGGGCGACGAATACATGCTCAACTTTTTGTTCGCTAATCGGCTTCAATACAAGCGTGACGAATAACGCCAAGCATTGAACAAACAATGAACTTTTAATTATAAATTTAGCTTCGGTTACGGGCTGAAGATTTTCAATTACCGCCACATCGCCAAGGGCGTGCCGTTAGCGGCAAGGGGCAAACACTGTTTAC
The DNA here is from genome assembly GCA_037721545.1 of Chitinophagaceae bacterium. GTDB lineage: Bacteria > Bacteroidota > Bacteroidia > Chitinophagales > Chitinophagaceae > Ginsengibacter. The sequence goes on along the minus strand of JBBJOK010000240.1, from coordinate 792 downwards.
TGGCAAAAACTCAACAATACTATTCTTATGTATAAATTATTTTCTGTACTAATTCTCGCATTGCCAATATATAACGCTTTTGGACAGGATAATGTTATCATAGAGCCGAAACCTGCAAGTATCTTTATTGAAAAGGGAAACTATAAACAAATTATAAACTTCGATTTTTTGGTTTCCAATAAATCAGGCGATACGTTGTCATTAGACAAGTTAAGTGTTTCAATATTTGACAAAGAGAATAATCTACTACAAACCCGGTTTCTTGACAACAACGGGACAGCCCCAAGTATTTTTTTGTTACCAAAACGAGTGTGGGATGGCGTTGCCACGAACCTGTTATTTAATCCATTTTCAGAATTTGAAATTGTTACCCCTATACATCGTGTGGAATACGAATGGACATTTACGAACAAGACAAGGAAACAATTTGTTTTTAATTCTACCATTTACCCAAAAACATATCTGCAAAAACATCAATTATATTTTCCTTTAAAAGGCAGAATACTTGTTTACGATGCCCATGAGTACAATTCGCACCACCGAAGATTTGATTATAATTTTCAGCCGATTAAAGAACTTGGTTTGGTTACAAATTTTATGCGTTATGCTTATGACTTTATAATATTGAATAATCAAAACAAGTTATTCAAAAATAAAGGCGAAAACGACGCTGATTATTTTGGATTCAGTAGCCCGGTGTATGCAGTAGCTGATGGAAAAGTGATTTATGTGGTTGCCCATCACAACGACGACAAGAATTTCGATATACTTAAACTGAAAGAAAATCCATTG
>JBBJOK010000239.1:2665-4996 GCA_037721545.1 Chitinophagaceae bacterium | reverse complement strand
TCGGCAATATTTGTTTCCAGATTATGAATACTGCAATAATCCCGTACTAATTCTAAAATATCATCGCCATATTTATCAACCTTAGCTTTTCCAAAACCACTTATTGATAATAAATCTTTTTTGGTGAATGGTAGATAATTGGCAACTTCTTTTAAAGTAGCATGATTGGCAACCATGTAAATGGGCATATTGGTACTTTCACAAACCAAATCTCTCCAGTGTTTTAAGGTATCATAGAGTTCAGTATTAACTATATCTGATATAAATTGTTTTTTACCACTGGCATAACATGTTATATTAAAACGAGGTTGAGCATATTTTAATTTGAACTGTAAAAAAGTAGTGACAGAAAATGGTTCCTTGCAATACTGCAAAAAATAATTTGAAAGATGAAGATCGACTAACAATTGAGACAAAGTTTCATTAATAAGTGTTGCGGCTTCTTTATGTTCGGTAATTAAAGGATGCTTTTGAATAGATTGTTGATACGCAGCAAATTTGGGTTCAAAATGCCCGGCAGCATCATTTATTCTTTTTTGCAAGGCGCTATTATTTTCAATAACCGGATCTTCTTTCATTAACATGCCAACTCTTCCGATAAATTTTAGTCCAATACTTTTATCTATTGAAAAATTGTTTTTTAAGTTTTCAATCCATTCGATTGCTTCATTATTCAATTTATCACGGTTTTCATTTATTTGAAAATGCAAAACGTTAATCAGAGAAGCTATTTCATTAAATGAAAATATGTCTTCCAATATCTGTTGTGTAAAAATTTGCCTTGCTCCGGCAAAACGTTCAGCCAATGAACCTTTGTGCGTTAAAGCCTGATGACCTTTAACCACATTATCATTTCTATGTATTGCTGCGGAAGGGATTTTTGATAAAAGTACAATTCCACTAAGGCTTGTACAACGGCTTAATGCTACATACACCTGCCCGCTGCTAAAAGATGCAGCTGCATCTATCATCACTTTATCAAACGTAAGGCCCTGACTTTTGTGAATGGTAATTGCCCAGGCCAGGCGCAAAGGAAATTGCGTAAAAGTACCGAGGGTTTCCTGCTGCAATTTGCCATCATCCCTGTTTAATACATAACGGGAATTTTCCCATGTTTCCTGAGCAACAGAAATCTCTGTTCCATCACACTCTACAATTATTTTTTCTTTCTCTAAAGATTTAACCACTCCTATTTTTCCATTAAAATATCTTTTCTGTATAGCATCATTTTTTAAAAACATTACCTGGGCTCCCACTTTTAATAGTAAAGAACCTTCAGCTGGATACATGTTTTCCGGAAAATCATTTTCGATGATGGAGTAATATGTGTAGGACGGTGATAATAATTTTTGTGATTCACGGTGATTAATTTGATCTGCCTGGTTGTTGTGAGAAGTTAGTGTAATATATTTTTCAACAACAGATGGTCGGAATGATGGATCATAGCGAAGGTGCAGATCTTCAAAATCTTTTACATTCATATTATTGGTGCGGACTTTATTTAACAGTGCAACAAATGAATCTTCTTTTTGACGATAAATTTTATCCAGTTCTATTAAAAGAGGCATTTGTTCTTTGATAATAGTGCTGTCAAAGAAGAAGGGTGAATAATAATATTCCTGTAAAATACTCCACTCGTGGCGTTGAGCAACGGGAGGTAATTGGTGCAGATCACCGATACATAATAACTGTACTCCACCAAACGGTGTATTATAATTTCTCCGTACAGATTTTAATATGGTATCGATAGCATCCATGGTATCGCAGCGTACCATGCTAATCTCATCAATAACCAATAGTTCCATTTTTCGCAACAATTGTTGCCGCTGTTTATTAAACCTGATCTTTGCCAGCAGTTCATCCTTATTATTTTTTGTTGGTAAAAACGGATGAAAAGGCAATTGAAATAAACTATGCAATGTAACCCCGCCGGCGTTTATTGCCGCAACTCCCGTTGGCGCAGCAACTACAACATTCTTAGAACAATTTTCTTTTAAATATTTAAGAAATGTTGTTTTGCCAGTACCTGCTTTACCGGTGAGAAATATATTTTCGCTTGTTTCAGTTACAAATCGATAGGCAAGATCGAATATTTCATTACGTTCTATTGAATTAATATTATTCACAACAGTTATTTTTCAATTAGCCACGGATTACACTGATTATCACAGATTATTGCACTTAAAAAATAAGGCGTTGGTGCTCCAGGGATTTTCTCCCGAAGTTAATTATCAAACCAACTCTGCGATCAGAAGCTCTTAAATAATTTAAAGTTTGTGATATACAACTATCATTTATTGCACCTTCATTAGCTTTTACTTCCACTATTAT
>JBBJOK010000239.1:0-2565 GCA_037721545.1 Chitinophagaceae bacterium | reverse complement strand
TCCGTGTAATCCGTGGCAAAAAAACTATGCAGAGGCTTTGCTACCTAACAACAATAATTCGTTTACCTGAATTTCGGTAACATACTTCTTATTGCCGTCTTTGCCTGTGTAATTGCGGGTAATTAATTTACCTTCAATAGCGACCTCAGTACCTTTAGCTAGATATTTTTCTGCAATATCTGCTACTTTACCCCAGGCAATTAAATTGTGCCATTGTGTTTCTGTAATTTTTTCGCCTTTCGCATTGCGATAGCTTTCGTTAGTTGCTACTGAAAAGCGTACCAGCTTTTTTCCGTTTTCTGTGGTTCTTACTTCAGGTGCGTTACCTAAATTTCCAATCAATTGAACTTTGTTTTTTAATGCGTACATAACTTTTTGTTTTGTGCTCATACTTTTTTTAAATGAGCGGTTTTAAAATGTTTTTTATTTCAGTTGAAAGTCAAATCGCTTTGTTTTTTCAACAGTGCAAAGATGTGAGGATAGAAAAGCGGTACTCGTATTTTAAGCATTTATAGTTGTATATAACCGTTTGTAAACGCTTGTACAAGTAATATTTTAATATAGTATACAAATCAAAGCGTTAAAACCACATTCCTTTATGTTTTTACTACTTTTTATTACCTTTGCACTCCCAATTTAAAACCGTTGGGATAACAATTTTATGAGTAACGATATTATTAACCAAAATGCTGATGGACAGGATCCTGATAACACTCAGGATACAGCAATAACAAATGCATCTGTTGGAGGATCTGATCAAACACCTAATAATGAGAATTCAGAAACTGCTGTTGCTGAACAACCAGCATCAGAAAAGAAAGAACCATTTGCTCTACCACCTCAAACACCTCACGATGATTTTGACTGGAGCGTAGACAAACGTAATGTTACGAGCTACAACAAAGAAGAAAAAGAAAAGTATGATCATGTTTATGAAAATACTTTTAAGCAGATCAACGATGGCGAAATGATCAATGGTATTGTGGTTGCACTTACTAAAACTGATGTTGTTGTAAATATTGGTTTTAAGAGTGATGGCCTTGTTTCACTTAACGAATTTCGTGATATCCCAAACCTTAAAGTAGGTGATGAAGTAGAAGTTCTTGTAGCTGAAAAAGAAGACAGGGAAGGTAATCTTCATCTTAGCCGTAAACAGGCTCGTACTACAAGAGCATGGCAGCGGATTGTGGAGATGCATAAGACAGGTGAAATTGTTACAGGTACTGTTACCAGTAAAACAAAAGGCGGACTTATTGTTGATGTTTTTGGTATGGAAACATTTTTACCAGGATCTCAAATCGATGTTAAACCTGTTACTGATTACGATCAGTTTGTTGGTAAAACAATGGAATTTAAAGTTGTTAAGATAAATGAGACAATTAAAAATGCTGTAGTTTCTCACAAGGCATTAATTGAAAGTGATATTGAACAACAGCGTGCAGAGATAATGGGCAAATTGGAAAAAGGCCAGGTGTTAGAAGGTACTATCAAGAATATAACTGACTTCGGTGCATTCCTTGACCTTGGTGGTTTAGACGGTTTGTTATACATAACTGATATAAGTTGGGGACGAATAAATCACCCGACAGAAGTTTTAAAATTGGATCAGAAACTTAATGTAGTTGTATTGGATTTTGATGATGACAAAAAAAGGATAAGTCTTGGTTTAAAACAATTAACACCACACCCTTGGGATACTTTGCCGGAAACAATTAAAGAAAATGAAGTAGTAAAAGGTAAGGTAGTTAACATAGAAGATTACGGTGCATTTTTAGAAATATTCCCTGGTGTTGAAGGGCTGGTTCACGTAAGTGAAATTACCTGGGCTAATACACCTATCAATGCAAAAGAATTTTTCAAACTAGGTGATGAGCACGAAGCAAAAGTGGTAACCTTAAGCAAGGATGATCGTAAAATGAGTCTTTCGATAAAACAAATGTCTCAAGACCCATGGAGCAGTATCGAAACACAATTCCCTGAAAAAAGCAAGCACAAAGGTTTGGTTAAAAACATTACTCCTTACGGTGTGTTTGTAGAATTATCTCCCGGCATTGGCGGCATGATACATATTAGTGACCTAAGCTGGCTAAAGCGTTTTAATAATCCCAATGAGTACACAAAGGCTGGTAATGATATTGATGTGATTATCATGAGTATTGATAAGGAAAACCGCAAGCTGCAGTTAGGGCATAAGCAAATTGAAGAAGATCCATGGAACTCTCTGGAAGAAACCTTCCCGGTTGGAAGTATACATGAAGGCACGGTTACAAGAAGGGATGATAAAGGAGCTGTAGTTCAACTACCTTATGGGTTAGAAGGCTTTGCACCCGCCCGACATTTGTTTAAAGAGGATGAAAAAACAATCGGCGCAGATGAGATCGCTCAATTTATGGTAATTGAATTTGACCGTAATGATAAAAAGATTGTTTTAAGCCATAGCAAAATTTGGCAGCAGGCAAAAGAGGAAGAAAAGCAAGCTGAGTTTAAAGAAAAAAGAGCAGAATCAGAAAGCACTAAAAAAGCCGTTAAGAACATTCAAAGTAAAGTTGAGAAAACTACTCTTGG
>JBBJOK010000238.1:0-5000 GCA_037721545.1 Chitinophagaceae bacterium | reverse complement strand
CCGCAAATGGCAGATACTAAAGAGGTAATTAATCAATTGTCATTGGTAAATAGTAAATCTAAATTGCTTGCGATTGTCGCCAATATTAGGGGAGCGGAAGAAGCAGTTGTATTTGATGAAATTACTTTTTTGGGGTTTCCTTTTTCCATCTCTCCAACATTTCAACAAAGAAACGCAAACAGCACGATTGAAGATTCATTAATTAGTGTTGATGAAATTCAAAACCTTTGTATAAAAAGTAAAAAAGAATTGGCAGTTTATATTTCGATGGGCTTTGGAAATCTCTATGGCGATATTTATAATGAAGAAATTGTAATGCAATGGATAGAGAAATTGACTGCCCTGGATATAAAAATTATTTCTCTGGCAGATACTGTTGGAGTTGCCCAGCCGGTGCAGGTTTCATCTGTTTTAAATAAAGTGATTCCTAAGTATGCTGATATAGAGTTTGGTGTTCATCTGCATTCTACCGCCACTAATTGGAAACAAAAAACGGATGCTGCTTTGCTTGCCGGATGCAAAAGATTTGACGGCGCCTTAAAAGGTATTGGCGGCTGCCCCATGTCAGGTGATGACCTGGTAGGCAATATGGACACAGAGTTAATGATAAAGTATTTTGAAGAGAAAAAACTTTTATCAAAGATAGATGTAAATGCTTTGCAGGATGCTCTACGAATTGCAAATGAAATTTTCAAATAATTTCCTCTTAAAAAATATGTACTCCAAAACTTTCCCTGCTTAATACATCTTGCCATTGGGTTATAAGATTTTTATATTCTACACCAACTTGCCGAATATTTCTTTCTAGATCATAAAGGCCAAGTGAATTTACAATACCATCATCATTTCGTAAGGCACTGTCCCAATCCACCTGGTCGCAAAGGCTGTACCATGTAAAACCTACAATCGGTACTCCATCCTGTTTTAGCCTGTAAACATTTGCCCATTGCTTGCGTAACCAGTGAACAGAAAAAGGTTCCGTGATATTTGTTTCTGTATGCATCACAGGCAGCCTGTACCTGCGGAAATATTGGTGAGTGATAACATAGTATCCAAAAATTTCTCCGGCAGGGCTTGTATTACCATCAGGATGAACCATGTGCTCATTCGTGATGTAATAATCGTTTCCCATTATGCAACGGCTTTTGTCTTTCATCTGGTTTTGATGAAACCACATGTATTCAGCATCCGTCATACCATTTTCCATTAAATATTTATACATGGTAACGTCTACAGAATGACCATAAGTAAGATCAAGGGAAAGAAATCTTTTTTGGTTTAAAAAATCACATTGGGTTTGGCACGTTGGGTCTTCTGCATGAAAATATTCTGATGACTCACTTTGTATAAAATATACATCAGGGTTAACTTTTAAAATTGCCTGCGATGCCAGTACATTTGCTTTGCATAAGTGTTTTAGCGCTGTAACAAATGAGCGTTCATCACTTTTGCATTCATTCCACCATCCATATTGGCCTGAAAACATTGCAGCAATAAATATTTCATTTACCGGCGTATAAAACTGCAGGTAAGGATACCTGTTGGCAAAAGCTTCGGCATATTCAGCAAAATAATTAGGCCAATCAGGATTTTGAAAATTTCCTAACCAGTCCGGTATACCAAAATGACAGAGATCCACAAGAGGGATTATGTCGAGTTTTTTCATTTCATTAAAAACTTCATCGCTAAAACTCCAATCGTATTTGCCTGGCCCATGGTGTACAGAAAAATAGGGTGCGCCATAACGCAAATGATCAATGCCCGTTTCCTTTGTTAACCTAAAATCATCTTTCCAATATTTATAATGCCCGGTCTTTTCCATTTCATCAATCCTTTTAATCTTTCCATCTGGTAATGTTATCGTAGGATAGCTGTTCTCAATGCCCGTGGCAAACATGAATTTGTTTGTACTCATACTTTAAAAATAAATAAAGGAATAGTTATAGCAATGGCCGTTCCAAGAATTAAACGTTTGATTTGTAAACTGATAATTATAGAAAATAGGGATAAAATCATCAATTGAAATACAATCTTTATAAATAATTGTAAATTAAAAGTAAAATAAACAATCTTAAATTTTCTATTTCGTAGTTATCAAAATTCAAAGTAGGGGTTATACACAAAAAATTCTTTAATGGATCTAATGTATCCTTCCGCCTCTTACTTCTAAATTGGTGATAACCTCTGCTTCGTATGCCAGCCACTCTTTCCATCTTGCTCTCACTGTATCTTTATTTATATAGGTCTCTGCCAATGTTATAAATAATGCATAATGCCCTGCTTCGCTTTCCATGAACTTCCTGTAAAAATTTCTCATGTATTCATCTGGTAACCCTTCACTCAATCTTTTAAACCGTTCACAACTTCGTGCCTCTATCAATGCCATCGTTAAGAGTTGGTCTAAAAATCTTTCTTCAGGGCTGCCACCTTTTTTTTGAAATTCGAGCAATTTATTTACATATTCATCTTTACGTTGCCTGCCAAGTTGCAGGTTTCTTTTTCTTAATTCCGCAAGTACCATTCTAAAATGCCCCCATTCTTCCGTAACAATGGGAGAGAGCTCATTAACCAATTCGTCTTTGTCATTATTTTTGGTGATAAGGGAAATACAGGTGTTGGCGGCTTTTTGCTCGCAATAAGCATGATCCGTCAAAATATCTTCTAATGAAATGCTGGCAAGATCAACCCATCGGGGATCCGTTGGAAGTTGTAATCCTAAAATATTTTTGGTGTCTTGAGTAAGATTATTCATAATCAAAAATAATTGCATCACAACTTACAACATAGAACTTATAACTTTTACCTATTTTACATTGCCAATTAATTATGAGAGTTATCCTTTTTATTCTATTCGCTATCTTAACCACAGCTTTAATTATTATTCTAAATACCACGTTTTTATTGCAGGCACCTTTAGGAAAATTATTAAGCCCTCAACACGGTGTATGGCAAAATGCGGAATCGGTTGATGAAGATTTTACTGCCAACCTTTCATTTTCTCAGCTCACCGGTAAAGTAAATGTTTATTTAGATGACCGCCTGGTTCCACACGTGTTTGCCGAGCAAGAAAATGATGCCTATTTTGTACAGGGTTATTTGCACGCTAAATTTAGGTTGTGGCAAATGGAGTTGCAAACGCTTTCTGCCGCCGGCAGGGCAAGCGAAGTAATTGGTGATGTGGCTTTAAATCATGACAGGGAATTCCGACGCCTCGGAATGGTATATGCAGCTGAAAATTCACTAAAGGAAGTTGAAAAAGATCCGGCAATTAAAGCGGAATGTGATGCTTATACAGCGGGAGTAAATGCATACATAGAAAGTTTATCTGAAAGCCAGTTACCCATCGAATATAAATTAATAGGTTATAAACCTGAAAAATGGAGTAATCTTAAAACCGCATTGTTTTTAAAATACATGTCATACGATCTTGCTGCGCATGAAGATGATTTTGAAATGACCAACGCAAAAAATTATTTTTCAAAAAATGATTTTGCTTTACTTGCTCCCGCTAAAAAAGATTCGGTTGATCCTATAATCCCTGGTGGCACCATTTATCCGAAACCTACTATACAACTTACTATACCCTCTTCCGTAGATTCTATATATTTTAGCGATACAGTATCCACCACCATCACACAAGAGAAACCGGATAAAGACAATGGCAGTAATAATTGGGCTGTAAATGGAAAAAAAACGCAAAGTGGATATCCAATTCTTGCAAATGACCCTCATCTTGGTTTAAATCTTCCTTCTCTATGGTATGAAATGCAAATTTCAACACCTGATTTTAATGTCTATGGAGTTAGCTTTCCGGGTTCACCAGGTGTAATCATCGGGTTTAATGATAGTTGTGCTTTTGGATTTACCAATGGAGGCAGGGATGTAAGGGATTATTATGAAATTAGATTTAGAGATGATAACAGAAAAGAATATTGGTTCAATAACGAATGGAAAACAACCGATTTCAGATTCGAAAAAATAAAAATTAAAGGCAAACCTGATTTTGTTGATACAGTAGCCTATACAATTTTTGGCCCTGTAATGTTCGACAAAAAATTCTCAGGAAATAAAACCAAAAACAATAAAAATTATGCAGTGCGATGGAAAGCACATGATCCCAGCAATGAGCTAAAAGTTTTTTACCTGCTTGACCGTGCAAAAAATTATACTGATTACGAGGCAGCAATAAATAATTTGCATACTCCCGGGCAAAATGGAGTATTCGCAGCTAAAAATGGTGATGTCGCCTTAAAAACCCAGGGTGAATTTCCTGCCAAGTGGAAGGGGCAGGGGGATTTTATAATGCCGGGTATTGATAGTTCTTATATGTGGCAGGCAATGATACCAATGGATGAAATCCCTTTTCAATATAATCCTGAAAGAAATTTTGTAAGCAGCGCCAATCAACTTCCTGCAGATTCTACATATCCTTATTATTTGGGCAGTAGTTATACGCCATACCGCGGCATTATTATAAACAGGAAGCTAAATGCAACGAACGGTATCACTGTGGAGGATATGAAAAAAATGCAAACTGATAATTACAATTTATTTGGTGAAATGGCTACACCGCTATTTTTAAAAAATATTAATGAGACTGATTTAACTGAAGATCAAAAAAAATATTTTACTATTTTAAAAAACTGGGATTATAAAAATGATGTTACTTCGAAAGGAGCTACAGTTTTTTATTTAGTATGGGAGTATTTTGAAGATACCGTATGGAATGATGATTTTGCAAAAGCTCCTAGAGTAATCGGCAAGCCTTCCGAAAGTACTTTGTTGGAAGCTATATTAAAAGATTCTGCATTTAAATTTCTTGACAATATAAATACTACTCATATCGAAACGCTTGCTGATGAGGTAACGGCAGCATTTAAAAAAGCGGTAGTTGAATTAAAAAAAGCTGAAAGTGAGGGTAAGCTGGAATGGGCTAAATATAAAGACACCAAAGTGCAGCACCTTGCAAAGCTGCAACCCTTTAGCCGGCTTCATTTGCC
>JBBJOK010000237.1:0-5003 GCA_037721545.1 Chitinophagaceae bacterium | reverse complement strand
ATTTTGGATGCTCCATTCTTTAAAGGTATTGTGGAAACGACGAGAGCTTCCAATTGATTGTTAATAAATGGATACGCATAAATTTTCTCATCAATATTAATTAAATTTATAACTCAAAAAAAAACTAAAAATGCAACATAAAAACTACCGTTTTTTCTTTATTCTTTTATCTTCATTAAGTATATTTTCTGCCTGTCAAAAAGTTCATGATGCTCCTGCAACATCTCCTGTAGTAACACCTCCAACAACAACACCAGTTGCTTCCGCTGATGATAAATTAAAAGACAGTGTGTTATTTTATACCCGAGAAATATATTTATGGTATAAGCAGATTCCTGCGAATTTTAATCCCAGAACCTTTGCTGATCCTGATGCTATAATGAAAGGCATTCGTCCTTTTAGTATGGAACCCGGGTTTCCGCAACCGGTTGATCGTTTTAGTTTTGCTATGAAGCAAGCGGAATATAACAATTTCTCTAGTGGAATTGCTGGCGATTTTGGATTTGGTGCATTTTTTTTGTTCCCTAGCACTGATGACCTGAGAGTAAAATCTGTTGAGAGGGAATCTCCTGCAGGTAGAGCCGGCGTTCGCAGAGGTTGGCGTATTGTGAAAATAAATGGTAATTCAAATATCAGCACCTCTTCTTCGGATTTATCTTTTATTAATACAGCCATCTTTAATAGCAATACAACTACATTTACTTTTCAAAAGCCTGACGGAACAAATGTTGATATTACTTTAAATAGAGCCAGTTATCAAACTCATCCGGTAATGGTTGACTCGGTATATTCTGTGGGGTCTAGAAAGATTGGTTATATGGTGTTTAATTCTTTCCTTGGTGATTTGCCTGAGTTTAATACTGAATTAAGCCGGGTATTTAACCGTTTTACTTCTGCAGGCATTAATGATGTAATAATAGATCTTCGCTATAATGGCGGGGGATATGTTTCAGTTGCAGAACAACTGAGTAATTATTTGGCCCCCTCATCAGCAAACGGTAGCGTAATGATGACTCAACAATACAATGATAAATTAACCAGCTTTAACTCCTCTAAAAATTTCAAAAAGCTTGGTTCCTTAAATTTGTCCCGTGTATTTTTCATAGTAGGCCCCAGCAGTGCATCTGCAAGTGAATTACTCATTAATAATTTAATCCCCGTTATGGATGTTAAATTAATTGGGCGTAGTAAAACTTTTGGAAAACCTGTTGGATTCTTTCCTCAGCCTGTAGGTGATTGGTTTATTTTTCCTGTGTCTTTTAAAACTGTCAATAAAAATGGTGAAAGCAATTACTATAATGGATTCACACCGAATTCTATTGTTGCTGATGGAGTTGATAAAGATTTCGGGGATCTTTCTGAATCAAGTCTAGCCAGTGCTATCAAATTTATTACTACCGGAGCCTTCAGATTATCATCCACTCCTACTTATCAGGAGCAACCACAAATTACAAATGGTAATTTAACTCTAGATAAAGAATCTTTTAAAGGAACAATAGATAACAGAAAATAATAAAATACTTAAGAGTAATTACTCTCACAAAAAAGTCCCGCTCAATTGCGGGACTTTTTTATTTTGATGCCTTCTTTTTTGTTTTGTATTTGTGTTTTTTAACTTTCGTTTTAGTTACTAAAATTTTTTTTGTGGCAACCTTAGAAGAAGATGCAGTAGCTGAAGATGGTTTAATGGTGGTAGAATCATAAACAGATTTTTTATGGATCAATACATCTGCCTTAGCTGCACGGTCGGCGGTATTTTTATCCTTATGCAGTTTGTCAATATTGTCTTTAACTGTTTGTGAAGAGGCGCTGATTGAGATCATGATACCCAAAGCTAATAAAGTAAATACTTTCTTTTTCATTGTTTGAACATTTGTTTATATAAATTTAGACCAATATCTATCCTAAAAGGTTTCATTTAAAAGAATATTAAGAAATCTTTAGGAAAATGTATAAACAAATTATGGCTGTATGCTATATCCCAAAGAAGTAAATACAGTAGCTGAATTATTCAGGTAAATAAACTGAACCGTCAAAATCTAAAAAAATATTTATCTAACTCCGAACAGGAAGAACAAGGTTTTGTTACTTGGTTTGTATGATGGTTACAGAAATATCAACATCTAATTACCGCTCACAAAAAGCCCATGAAAAAATGGGCTTTACTACCATATACACTTACAGCGATGCTTTAGATGAATGGAATGTGGTGGTTTGGGATTGGCGATAGTGCTAAGTAATCTTTTGCTACAACGGCTGATTCGTCAAGTAAAATTTACAATTCGTCTAAATAAAATACAAGTATGAGGCGGAATTACCAGCTTTATATAAAATTAAAACATGAAGAAATGTATAACATTCCTGCTTATATTTTTTACATCATGCACTGAAGGAAAAACAGTTTATATCGGAAGCACCCCGGCCAACAGTACCGTAAAAACTTTTCTAGATATCCCACTATCCGATTCGGTAGATTTCATTAGGTGGAAATTAGTTACCGGTGGTAACCAATATGCTTTACAGTGTGATTATGGCATAGGCAAACCCAATAGCAATGGATTTATTAATACAAAAAGCATAGATATAAAAGGAAAATTGATAAGGGAAGGGAATTATTACCAGCTTCACCATAATAATAAAACGATTTTGCTGGCTGCATTAAATGCCCATGTTCTTCATTTTGCAAAAGCAGATAAAAGCCTCATGACGGGTAATGGCGGATGGAGCTATAACCTTTATAGTTCCGGCACCAATTTGCTTATGGATATAAAACCAAAGCCAATTGCTTTAAAAGATTCTATGGTATTTGAAGGAAGATCACCCTGCGGAGAAATTGCAAAGCTTGGTTTTCGGCTTTCAGAAAACTGTTACAAATTAAAATGGTTGTTGGTTTTGTATGCCTCAAAAGGGAAACCCACAACATACAGAACACGGGGATCTATAGGAACAAAAACAGGAAATTGGAAATTAAAAAGAGGCATGATCATCCTTGAATCAGCACATCCTGTGTATTTAATAATGCCCGAAGAAAATATCCTTTTGTTCACAGATGCAACATGGAAGCTACTGCAGGGTGATGAAGACTTTGGTTTTACGTTAAATAGAAAGTGATTTACGACCGGTACTCCACTACTTTACAACACTTTCTTTTTCAGTAGTTTTATCGCTTGAAGCTTACAAATCGATATAGTGATTCTTTCCCTATCTACGCTGGGATATTGGTTATTTTTATTGTTTATACTTTTAATGAGTTTGATAAACACAGAATCAATCTTTAAAATAATTCTTATACTTTTTTTATATGGCAATTGCAATTATTATAACATTTATTCTTGGATACCTTGCCATTACATTAGAACACAATTTAAAAATTAATAAAGCAGCCATTGCATTGGTTACAGGAATTGTTTGCTGGACCATTTATATTTTATTTGAGCCTGATAAGCATGTTGTTTCAGAACAGTTGATGGAGCATCTGGGAGAAGTTTCAGGCATACTATTCTTTCTTTTAAGTGCCATGACGATTGTTGAAATAATTGATGCCCACGATGGCTTTAATGTAATAACAGACCGGATAAAAACCAGGAACAGGGTAAAGCTGCTCTGGATTATCGGATTCATAGCCTTTTTTCTTTCGGCACTGCTAGATAATCTTACCACAACTATAGTCATCATTTCGTTATTAAGAAAATTAATTGTAGACAAGGAGCAGCGTTTATTTTTTGCGGGCATAACCATTATCGCTGCCAATGCTGGTGGTGCCTGGTCACCCTTGGGAGATGTAACCACGACTATGCTTTGGATAGGCGGACAGATAAGTGCTTTTAATATTATAAAGGAATTGTTTATTCCAAGTTTATTTTGCCTTCTTGTCCCTCTAACCCTTATATCCTTCAAAATGAAAGGAACCATTCAGGAAATAATAAAAGATAAGAACGAAGTAACCAAACCTGTATTTGAAAAAAATTTTGTTTTCCTGTTAGGGGTAGGTATCCTGTTATTTGTCCCGGTTTTTAAAACCCTTACCGGCTTACCTCCTTTTATGGCAATATTGTTAGGGCTGGGGTTAATGTGGATCATTATTGAAATTTTTCACCGCCAACAACATACAGAAGGAAAAGATACTCTTTCAGTTGCCTATGCCATGCGTAAAATAGATACGCCAAGTATCTTATTTTTCCTGGGCATATTATTAAGCATTTCTGCCCTACAGGCAACAGGGCAATTAACAATGCTTGCAGGATGGCTTGACAAAACCATAAATAACGACACTATAATTGTTACTACTATTGGTTTGCTTTCTGCTGTTGTAGACAATGTACCATTAGTGGCCGCATCTCAAGGCATGTACACTTTAACCCAGTACCATACTGACCATTTTTTTTGGACATTCTTGGCCTACTCTACAGGTACAGGAGGAAGTGCACTAATCATTGGTTCAGCAGCCGGTGTAGCTGCAATGGGAATGGAGAAAATTACTTTCTTTTGGTATTTAAAGCGAATTAGCCTGCTGGCATTAATTGGATATTTTTCAGGTGCAATAATTTATTTACTTCAATATAACCTGACACATTAGGATTGTCAACAGGTTAATCGCCCACGCTTCTAACTTTCGACTTTACCGTACCATTACTCGAAGCATACTGCAAGAGTGGATTTTATTTTATTTTATCAAAAGTTTCAACACTCTTGCTGATGAAAGTTCCAATGCTCACAGCCCACAATTCTACTTAACCTAACTCTTAGATGTTACATATTGTATCTTTGCGGCAATGCTTCGACAAGCTCAGCATGACAAAGAAATATGGAAGAAAAGAGTTTAAATTTTCTGGAAGAGATGATTGAGAAGGACCTTGCAGCAGGTAAGTACAAAAGTATTGTTACCCGTTTTCCGCCGGAGCCCAACGGCTACCTGCACATGGGGCATGCTACCAGCATTTGCCTCAATTTCGGGCTTACCAAAAAATATGGCGGCTATACCAACCTTCGCTTTGATGATACCA
>JBBJOK010000236.1:0-5009 GCA_037721545.1 Chitinophagaceae bacterium | reverse complement strand
AACCCAGAGTTAGCAGGCCTCTTATGGAATGGGCTTATCATTTCTGGAAGAATAGTAATACTTCAACAGTTGCAAAATCAGCACCGCACCTCAATGATATTTTACAATTGAGCCGGCATTTAATTAATGAGATAAGGGATGAAATTGGTAATACTTTTTTTATGGATGAAATTGGTTGTTTAATGATGTGCCGTGAACAAAAATCTTTAGATCATGAAATTCGTTTGGCAGATGCTGCAGAAAAATTTGGTTTGCAAACCGAACGTTTAAATAAGCAGCAGGCTCAGTCCCTGGAACCTGATGTTGAATTGAATATTACCGGTGCTGTTTTGTACAAGGATGATTGTCATGTAAACCCCGGTAAGTTTATGTTGGCATTAAAAGATTATTTAGAAAAGAAGGGAGTTCATTTTAAACTTAGCACAACAGTTATAGGCTTTGAAAAAAATGCAAACAAAATTTCAGGTATAATAACTGATAAAGAAAAACTTAAATGCGATCAAGTTGTTATTGCAACAGGCAGCTGGTTGCCTGTTCTTGCCAGGATGATGGGTTTGAAATTATTATTGCAGCCGGGCAAAGGCTATAGCTACACTTATAAGCAGGTAGAAAAAAATATCCGGTATCCTGCAATATTAAAAGAGGGGAGGTGTGCAGTAACCCCATGGGCAAACCAATTGCGAATAGGCGGTACAATGGAACTAAGTGGCATTAATGAAACCATATTGCCTAAAAGGATGAAGGGAATATATGAATCAGTAAAACAATTTTATCCAGGCTTACAAATCCAGCTTCCGCCAGCTGAAAAAATATGGCATGGCTTGCGCCCTGTAACGCCTGATGGATTGCCCTACATTGGTAAACCTAAGCAATTAGAAAATGTTGTATTTGCGGGGGGGCATGCAATGATTGGTGTATCACTGGCACCTGCCACCGGTAAATTGGTTACTGAGATTATTTCAAAAGAAAATACTTCAGTTGATATAAAAGCATACAATGTTGAAAGATTTTGATCGGCACAGCCTAAATATCATCTCCATATCTTTGAATAAATCAAAATCTAATGAGTAAACGAATAGCAATTATTGGTGGAGGTAATCTTGGTTCTGCCATTGCAGAAGGATTATTAAACAGCAAGTTTAATAAAGCCTCCGAAATTATTGTAACAAAACGCCATACGGCTACATTGCAAACCTTAAAAGCCAAAGGCATTGAAATAACTAACAATAATAATGAGGCTGTAAGAAAAAGTGATGTGATAATCCTGGCCGTAAAGCCGTTCCAGGTTTCAGAAGTGCTTAATGGAATAAAGAACGAACTTGATAAAAATAAAATTTTTATTTCTGTGGTAACCGGGGTTTTAATAAATGATATGCAGGAGATCATTCAACAAAAACTTCCTTTATTCCGGGCGATGCCTAATACAGCTATTGCTATACAACAAAGCATGACGTGTATTTGCAGCAGTAATGCTTCGCAAAAAGAAGTAAAATATGTAAATGAACTTTTTGAAAAGCTTGGTGAAGTTGTTACTATTGATGAAAAACTTATGGAAGCTGCAACCGTATTAGGAGCCTGCGGAATAGCATATGCATTACGTTTTATCAGGGCCAATATACAAGGTGGAATTGAAATTGGTTTTGATGCTGCAACGGCTAGTATTATTGCTGCACAAACTATCAAAGGATCTGCTGAGTTATTGATACAAACCGGTAATCATCCTGAGCAGGAAATTGATAAGGTTACTACACCAAAGGGTTGCACTATAGCCGGATTAAATGAAATGGAGCATCGTGGTTTTAGCTCTTCATTAATAAGAGGTGTAGTGGTAAGCTATAAAAAAATAGCCAAAGATTGACCACAAACATTTATTCGCCGGGATGATATTTTCTTTCTACATGTTTTAAAACATCATCTTTATAAAATAAAACATCTTTAAATTTTCCATTTATATAACCAGGAGTTTGATCTAAAAAATGTTTTGATGAGGGATCCATTCCTGCTCCTCCTGTAACAATTGATTTTGCTTTAACTTTTTTACCAAATTCAACAGCTGCAACAAAACTATTTCCATTAACGCCATACCTTAATTTGCTACCAGCGGGTTTTATGGTGGTGAAGGAAGGAAGGCTTCCCCAGGCAGATGAAGCCAACCCTACCGGAAAACTTGGTTTAGCATCATCAAACTTTTGTTGTAAATCGCCACTAAGCCTTTGGTATCGGTTCATTTCACCCCATGTTACTTCATATTTACCAAACTTGGTCTCCAATTCCTGTAACACAATTTTTAAAAGATCTATTTTTTCTTTAGCAGTAGTATACTTTACCATCGCTTCTAATCTGCCTATTACATTTGATCGTTCCTCATCATTTTTTGGTGGGGGTATTTTTTGAGAAAGTTTTGTTGCCCACTCAATTGCTAATGTTGTGGCTACAGACGATGTGGATGCTTCTTTGTTCCACTTTTTTAGAATATCCATTGCATGATCAATTCGATTCAATCCGGCTGATTTCGGACTCTTATCATGCGCCTCAAAAAGAGAAGGCAGCAGAATATCAAATGCAGCAAGATAAGTATTGTAGCCTGCTTCAATCACCTTCTCTAAAGTGAAATTGTTTTCCTGGCTTAATAATCGGATAGCATTTACAGCCCTGGGATTTTCTCCATCTGGCGACATATAAATGGGATATTTATTTTTATCCGGACTTGCATTTCCCGAAACCGTGAATGGTGTTGAATTACAATTCTGTATCCATCCGGTTGATGGATTATATACATGCACTATTTCATTCAGGTTATGAATTCCTTTCCATTCAGTTGCTGATGTGGAACCATCTACAGGTTGCGACCAATCATATTTTGTATCTCTCTTAGGAATAAAATTTCCATGCCAATAGGCGATATTACCTTTATCATCTGCATATACAGTATTATCAGATGTGTTTGAGCGCATTTGCATAACAATTTTAAAATCTGAAAAACTTTTTGCTTTAGTTCTCAACCATGATTGCATTAACCCTTTCATTGACCTGTTATTCTCTTTAAGACTTAACCATTTGCCATTACGGCTTGCCATTACAGGCCCATGATGTGTGTATAATGCCTTGAAAGATTCACCAATCATTTTATCATCTTTCTTATAGCTGATATAAATATCTTTTCTCAAGGCTGTTCGCAATCCTTTTTCATATTTATACATAAATTGTTTTGGGTTTACCATGGTTTCCTCATACAAATCTGCAAGGTCTGCAACTCCGGAAGTATGCATCCATCCGCAATTTTGATTAAACCCCTGAAAAATAAAAAACTGCCCCCATGTTACAGCACCATAAACATTTAATCCTTGTTCACTTACCATGTGAACTTCACTTCTAAAATAGAAACTAACATGAGGGTTGATATAAAGTATTGCATTTTTTGATTTTGTTTTTGATGGAGATACTGCAAAGCCATTAGATCCCGTAACATTTTGATGGTCTTCTTCGCTTAGTTGTTTTGTAAATGCCGTTGTATCTCTAAATGAAACTACATTCTTGTTCTGATAAAAATTCTTAGTTTCCAATGCAGTTACACCAGCTGTATTAGTTGCGGAAATACTGCCGTTCGTTCTCATTAGTGAATACCATGGCTGAAAGCGGCGTAAAACTGCCGGATTAACTTCAGGATGTTTATAAAGAAAATAATTTACTCCAGCAGCAGATGCATCAAGTAATTTTTTAAACCAAGGAGGGCATGTTTGATATTCCTTTATGGCAGCGACAGAATCATATATCAACCGCATTTGAAGATCGTTATATAAATCCTCTATGCCGGTTGCTTCAGATTTTCTACCAAGATTTTCCAGAACATTTAATTCCACTCTTTTAAAATCATCTTCACATTGTGCATACAGTAGGCCAAACACGGCATCAGCATCTGTTTTTCCATAAATGTGCGGTACTCCCCAGGTATCGCGGATTATCGTAATCTTCTTTGATTGTAATTCCCACCCGGCAATTTCTGATGAAGAAAATTGCTGTGAAAAAGAGTATGTAGGAAGAAAAAGGAGAAAATAAAAAATAATAATTCTCATAAAAAGATTTTTTTTTGGCATACTACTTTTTAAAAACAGCATACACAGCATAACCTACCATTTCTTTTATATAAATTTCCCAATCGGATAAAGTACCTGCACTTGGAATAAAATCAGTGACAGATGTTTTACTTCTGCCTGCTATATAATTACATGGATAAGGAATAACATCAAGACCCTTTTTTTTATAAATGTACTGCGCTCTTCTCATATGATAAGCTGATGTAACAAGGATATAAGGTGGTTTTAACATTACACTGTCTAAAATATTTTTAGAGAATAAAGCATTCTCATATGAATTCCTGGATCTGTTCTCCACTAAAATACTGCCATCTGGGATTTTAAGATCTTTTAATTGTGTTAAGACCCAGTCACTTTCTCTAAAATCTGTTGGATACAATTTTCCACTACCGCCTGATATAAGCAAGTAGGTAACTTTTCCTTCTGTTTTTAGTTTTATTGCCTCAATAAATCTATCTGCAGCAGTATTAAAATAACCATTCTGGTCTGCATCTTCCGAAGAATAGCCACCCAGTAATATGGCAGCACTATATTTTGCATCAGGAGGTAAAGTAGTTTGCTTCACATCCCACATTTTTGCAAAGTGATTGAGTAAGAATGGATTTGAAAATATCAGCAGAAGGATCAATGAAATACTGAAAAAAAGCCTCTTAACTCTTGTTCTTTTTATTATTAAACCAATTATAAAAAAAATAATTATCCAGATAACCGGAGCTAAAAAATAGATCAAAATTTTGGAAAGAAAGAAGAACATACTTTATAACACTATTTTAAAATGTTATGCCAAGCCAACTTCAGAATGCCTTTCAGGAATTTCTACATCTGCAAAGCCTTTGCTAATAAGCCTTTGTTGAAAATCTTGTTGCACATCATATTCACCATGAACTAAAAATAATTTCTTTACCTCTTTAGGAT
>JBBJOK010000235.1:0-5021 GCA_037721545.1 Chitinophagaceae bacterium | reverse complement strand
ATAAAACATAAATTCAAAAGTTCGATATTCCGGTAGGGTTATAGATAAAACATCTTGTCTATCAATGTATTCTAATTTTTGTAGTCCCGGCAAGAATCGAACTTGCATCTAAACTTTAGGAAACTTCTATCCATTGAACTACGGGACCAAAATTTTTGGAAAGCAAAAATAAATCTTTGTGTACTATCAAAAGTATATTTGTATCGGTTCAGTTTCAAAACATCTAAATAATCAACATGAAAATTAAGTTGACTCCCTTTTACTGCTTTTTGTTTTTTTTAATACTTACAACTTTTAAAGTATCGGCACAAATAAAAAAAAATCCTACCCTTAATCATTTGGCAATTAACGTTTTTGACCTTAAAAAGAGTACAGATTTTTATAAAGATATTATAGGGCTAAAAATTATTCCGGAACCTTTTAAGGATGGTAAACACTCCTGGTTTAAAATTGCAAAACACAGTCAATTGCACATTATACAAGCAGCAACAGCAGTTACTGAACATGGTAAAAATTCACACATGTGTTTTAGTGTGGCTTCCGTAGAAGCATTTGTTGAGATTTTAAATAAAAATAAAATTTGGTATGGCAATTGGCTCGGTGCTACAAATATGATTACTACCCGGCCAGACGGGATAAAACAAATTTTTTTTAAAGACCCTGATGGCTATTGGATTGAAATTAATAATGATACCTACTAACCATTCGCAAGATATAATTTGATTCAGGCTATCTTTGCAACCCTAATTTTTTATCATGAAGTTTTTTAATATCATTATTAAATACCGGCTGCTGCTTGGTGCCACATTTTTGGTTGCTGCCATTATAGTAAACCTTGAAACAAGTTTTTGGCCATCGTTCATTTTGTATTTGATAGCAGTAGTTTTAATTGTGGGTCACTTTTTATTTGGGCCAATGCGTTTGATACAGGGATATATGGAATCTGGAGATATGGAAGGGGCCGAAAAGGTAATTAACTCAATAAAGTTTCCCGGCTTGCTTATAAAACCTGTTCGCTCGGTTTATTTTACACTAAAGGGAAATCTTGCTATGGTAAAGCAGGACTATGATTCAGCCGAAACACATATGAAAAAAAGCCTTTCATTGGGGAGTCCGATGAAGGAAGCCGAAGGTGCAAACCAACTGCAATTAGGGATGCTTTCCATGCAAAAAGGTAATATTAAGGAAGCAGAAAAATACATTCGGCAAGCCCTTCGTTCCGGTTTACCCGATAAGGAGAATCAAGCTGCTGCCTGGTTACAGCTCTCTTCTATTATGATAAATAAGAGAGAATATAGGGCCGCAAAAGAATACTTTAGAAAAGTAAAAGCGCTAAAACCCACTACACCGCAGATAGTTGATCAGGTAAAGCAGATGGAAAAATATATCAGCAGAATGCCTGGTTGAGTTTCGGTATTCTATATACCTGTTGCCCCCTTTCCAAACAATTCTTCTGTTTTTTTAAATCGATAATCAAAAATTTTGTCAAGCTGATTTTTTACAAAAAGTGAATTAGCAATATCTCCAATAAAACCCAGTGGCAGTTTGTAATGAATAATGTCTGTCATTTCAACCCCGGCTTCTGTCTCCCTAAAATGATGCTGATGGTGCCACATTGAGTAAGGGCCGTATCGCTGGTTATCTATAAAATACTTTTGATCTTCAACATGTGTTATTTCTGTCATCCAGTAAAGTGGCATGCCTAAAAAAGGTTTCACAGTATATTCAATTATCTGCCCGGCATACATTTTTTCGCCATGATGTAATGAAATAATTGTAAAGTCTAAATCAGCAGGCGTTATTACAGCCAAGTTTGCAGGAGAAGAAAAAAACTCCCAGGCTTTAGATAGAGATATGGGAAGAAGCTGCACCTTTTTTAAACTATAAACTTTGCTCATATTTTATGGATGGTTATTTATGGTAAACATACATATTCAATCATTGAAGTAGCTAACTTTGAAAAACATGCAAAAGTACCGGGACATTCTCCAAAAAAATTTTAAAGAAGAATACGAAAAACTTAATACTGAACAACGAAAAGCTGTTGATAGCATTGAAGGCCCGGTAATGGTGATTGCGGGGCCCGGTACCGGTAAAACACAAATTCTTGCAGCCAGAATTGGAAAGATATTATTAGAAGCAGAGGTTCTGCCACATAATATTTTATGCCTTACCTATACTGATGCCGGAGTAGTGGCCATGCGGCGAAGGCTGGTACAATTTATCGGTGCTGATGCATACAGGGTAAATATTTTTACATTTCATGCATTTTGTAATGACGTTATCCAGGATAACCTTTCGCTTTTTGATAAGAATAGTTTAAATCCTGTTTCTGATCTGCAACGCATACAGCTTATGAAAGAGCTGATAGATGCCTTCCCCAAAAATCATTTGCTAAAAAGGTATCGCGGAGATGTGTATTGTGAAATATATAGCCTTACAAAGTTATTTTCCACAATGAAGAATGAGGGTTGGGTGCCCGCTTTCATAAATCAAAAAATTGATGAATACTTAAAAGACCTGCCTACCCGGGATGAATATTTTTATAAAAGAGCATCCGGTCCCTTTAAAAAAGGTGATTTAAAAATAAATGCGCTGGAAAATGAAAAAAGTAAAATGGAAAGGCTGCGTTGCGCAGTAAATGAGTTTGACAATTTTCAAAAACTAATGCACAAAAATAATTTGTATGATTTTGATGACATGATCAATTGGGTCATAAAAGTTTTTGAAGAAAATAAAAATGTATTGGCAAATTACCAGGAAAAATTTCAATACATATTGGTAGATGAGTTTCAGGATACCAGCGGAACGCAAAATAAAATTATCGAATTACTGATCAGCTATTGGCAATCGCCCAATATTTTTGTTGTAGGAGATGATGATCAAAGTATTTTTCGCTTCCAGGGTGCGAATGTAGAAAATATGGGAACATTTGCCGATGGTTATTCCGATCTATTAAAAGTAGTGCTTACCAATAATTACCGGTCCACTCAACCCATACTTAATATTTCAAAAACATTAATTGGTAATAATAATGAACGCCTTATAAATAAACTTCCGGGTTTAAGTAAAGAATTAATTTCATCAAGGATAGAATTAAAAGATGTTCTTCATGATCCTGTAGTACGGGAATATCAATCGCTTAAAGATGAGATGGTACATATCACGTTGCAGGTACAGGAATTGTTACAGCAGGGCATCGAGCCAAACCGCATCGCTGTTATTTATAAAGAAAATAAATATGGCGAAGAGCTTATTAAATATTTCAGGCTGAAAGGCATACCCGTTTTTTCAAAACGCAGTATTAATATTCTGGAGAATGCTTTTGCGAAAAAAATAATACAAATACTCCGGTATGTAGCAGCAGAGCATGAAATACCTTACGCAGGAGATGAATTACTTTTTGAAATTCTTCATTTTGATTTTTACCAAATACCTCCAATCGAAGTCGCAAAATTAACGGTAGAAGTAAATCAAAAAAAGTACAATGAGCTGTTTTCTTTACGCCGGTTATTAGTTGAAAGATCTAACCAGCCGCCTGCATCATTATTTGATAAAGGGTTGAATGATCAATTAAAAAAAGTAAGCGCAATCCTCGAAAAATTAATAGCTGATGTAAGCAATGTAACGTTGCAGCGGTTATTCGAAAACATTATCAATGATGCCGGGGTATTACAATATATAATGCAAAGCAATGATAAGATAGTGTTGATGCAAATACTTACTGCGTTATTTGATTTTATAAAGGAAGAAACCGCAAGGGCAGCATTGCTAACAGTTAAGGGGCTGATGGAAATACTGGACCTTATGCAGCATGAAAATATTTCTTTGCCTTTGGTTCAAATTTCGGGAAGTGATAATGGTGTAAATCTTTTAACGGCACATGGCGCAAAAGGTCTGGAATTTGAACACGTATTTTTTGCGGGTGCAAATGCGCATTTCTGGGAAAAGAAAAAAGTGCAGAATAAAGGGTTTTTGTTTCCCGATACTATGTTTTCCTCATTGCCCACCTGCAGCCCTGAAGAAGAATTGCGCAGGTTATTTTATGTTGCATTAACCCGTGCTGAGCAACATTTGTATATCTCCTATTTTATTTTCAGGGCTGATGGAAAAGAAGTTGAGCCATCAATGTTTATACACGAAATATTACAGACTCATCCATTACCAATAGATAAAATTATTGTTCCGCAGCAGCAGACTACTGAATTTGAAATGCTTCATTTTACAACGCAAAAGCCTGAGATAGAGAAAGCAGAAGAAGATTTTATATCAAGATTACTTGAAAAATTTTCCATGAATGTTTCAGCGCTCAATAATTATTTGAATTGCCCCCTGGAGTTTTATTTTAAAACGCTTATACGTATCCCTTCCGGCAAATCAGAAAATCTTGAGTTTGGAAGCGCTATGCATTTTGCTGTGCAAAGGCTTTTTGAAAAAATGCAGGGAAATGAACAACAGGTTTTTAATCAGGCTGACTTGATAACTGACTTTAAATGGTACATGGTTCGCCACAGAGAAAACTTTACAAAAGAGGCATTCGAAAGAAGGCTTGAATATGGTGAAGAGATTTTAAATAATTACTATGCTCAATATGTTAACACCTGGAATAAGATAATTGCTGTTGAAAGAAATATCCAGGTTATTTACAAGGATATTCCTATCAAAGGTAAAATAGATAAACTGGAATTTATTGGTAAAGAAGTGAATGTAGTAGATTATAAAACGGGTGATCCAACTAGCATTTGGACAAGAGGTAAACTAAAGAGGCCTAATGAGAAGGAGCCTAAGGGTGGCGATTATTGGCGGCAGGCTGTATTTTATAAAATTTTAGTTGATAGGTATGAGAACAAACAATGGAAAGCTGTAAGTACCACATTCGATTTTATTGAGCCCGATAAGAATAAGCAATATCATACTGAAAAAATTATTATTGACCCTGAAGACATAGAAACTGTGACCCAACAGATCATTGAAGTTTGGAATAAAATTCAAAACCGTGATTTTTATACAGGATGCGGAAA
>JBBJOK010000234.1:0-5023 GCA_037721545.1 Chitinophagaceae bacterium | reverse complement strand
CTGCATTGCATCTTTTGTCCCAACTTTTTAAAAAATAACTCCGCCAACAGGTTATGATTAATATTTCTTTTTTTTGAAATTATGTTAGATAAAATATTATCTTGCGCTCCCAAATAATTTATCGTTTTGGTAATTAAATGGATCGGTAGTTCAGTTGGTTAGAATGCCGCCCTGTCACGGCGGAGGTCGCGGGTTCGAGTCCCGTCCGGTCCGCTTTGTTAGAAACTAAATCGATACAAAAGCCTGTAAAACGTTGATTTTACAGGCTTTTTTGTTTTTACACCACTCCATTTTATTCGCCTATTCGCATAATGCTGGTGAGTAATTCGGTGAGTAAGTAAAGCCAAAAAAGCTTACTCACCAGATGTGACCTAACTCACTGTAAGCGAGCATGTTCGAATTTCGAACATCTTGTTTCAAAATAACTACAAACCTAATTTTATAACCTTAAAATCGTTTGTTATGGTGAGTAAAACATTCAGCCTTCTTTTCTACATTAAGAAGCAAAAAAATTCTCTAAAAGAGCAACCCCAACAGGAAAACAAAAAGCAGCCTATCTACATTCGGATAACGGTAAATGGAAAGCGCATAGAGCTATCGGCAAAACGTGAAGTAGATCCAACAAAATGGAATTCACATGCTGGCAGGGCAATAGGAACCAAAGAAGAAATCAAAACTCTTAACGCTTACCTTGATACATTTCAAATGAAATTGTATGAAGCGCAAAGACAGCTGTTGGAATGCGGCAAGCCTTTCACAGCCGAATCTTTAAAAAATAAAATGACCGGCAAAGAAGAAAGGCCAAGGATGCTGGTTGAAATAATACAGCAACACAATGATTCTATCAAGACTCTAATCGGATTGGATTATTCAAAAGCTACATGGGTAAAATATAATACGACGCAAAAACATATCGAAGAATTCCTGCAATGGAAATATCAAACAAAGGATATAAATATCAGGGACCTGAACTTTGAGTTCATCAACGATTTTGAATTTTATTTGAAGTCGCAAAAAAAGATTGATGTCAATACGAATGCAAAGTATTTGAAGAATATAAAAAAGATAGTCAATGAATGTGTCGCAAAAGATTGGCTGGACAAAGATCCTTTCGTGGGTTATAAAATAAAAACAAAACATACCGAAAGGGGATATTTAAACGAGTTCGAGTTGAAGGATATAGAGGAAAAAGAATTTGCCATAGAGAGGCTTAATTATGTTCGGGATATATTCTTATTCAGCTGTTACACTGGTTTAGCATATGTGGATATATTTAATCTGAGAAAGGAAAATATTTCAATCGGTATGGATGGGGAGAAATGGATTTTTACCCACAGGCAGAAAACTGAAACACCTTCCCGGATTCCTTTGTTGCCAAAGGCGCTGGCGATCATGGAGAAATATGCCGGGCATCCAAAAACAGTAAATGAAAATAAAGTATTGCCGGTACCATCCAATCAAAAAGTAAATGCCTACCTGAAAGAAATTGCTGATTGCTGCGGGATAAAAAAAGAACTCACGTTTCATATCGCACGACATACTTTCGCAACAACTATAACATTAAACAATGGTGTGTCCCTGGAATCCGTGAGTAAAATGCTCGGGCATAAAAAATTCCAGACAACGCAGATATATGCAAAGATCTTGGATAAAAAAGTAAGTAATGATATGACTGATTTAAGACAAAGGCTTAAGGCAATATAAAACGGGTATTAAATTTGGATGGAAACCTCTGTTCCTTTGTGCGGATGATAGGAAGGTGTGTAGCTGATGATACCGCATTTGCATAAATCTTTTATACACTTATGATAGGTGGATGTCGACTGTATTTTTGAAAGTGACATTAATTTGCTTCGTGAGATAAAAAAAGAATTATAGCACTGCTGACTGCTCCTGCATTCCAACAGTGCCAGGTATAAACCAAGATGGGTGGTGTTTATCCGGCTGTCATTTTTTGTAAGCCTGAAAAAAGATGATATGATGCCGGACTGATCCATTATATTCCCGTCATTTTCCCCTCCAGTACCTTTATAATATCCTCATACTTATAATACATGATATTGCCCACCTTCGAATATTGAAGCGTTCCGTTAATTCTTAATTTTTGAAGTGTGGCCGGGGATATTTTCAGCAACCTCCTTACTTCCCGGCTTCTAAGCCATTGCTTTGCCGGGACAGCCATTGTTCCCAGAAATTGCTTCAGTTCATTCAATAACTGAATCCTGAATGATTGTAAATCCTCTCGTGTCAAGATTTCCACTCCCATACTTCATTCATTTTTTTCTTCAATTACATCCTCATCTACATGCTCATGGTCTTTTTTTTTGACGCTGCCTTTGCCTGCTTTGGGGCGCCCATGTCGCCAGAGACCTTCTGCTTGTTGTCCTTATTTACGTCCTGCTTCACATCCTGTTTTTGGTCTTTATTGAGCTCTTTATCCTGCCCCTGGCTAACTGATTTGTATTGGGCAAGCGCTTCTTTCTGCACCCGCTTCATCTGGCCGTCAAACAGGTTCACAGTTTTAAACTGTGGGTTGGCTTCAATAAACATTTTGTGTGAACTGCCGTCCTTTTCAATCGTTACAGATTGAACATTTCCTTTTTGCAAAGACTGCATTAATGCCTTTTCTTTTTCAGCGTCTTTGAGATCGGTAATCGGGAATTTGGAAAGAGCAGCCTTCAGATCAAAACCGTAATTCTCATGGTACTGATCCACCTTATGATTATTATTCTTGTCCCTTTCTTTAAAATCCAGTTGTATCCATGCCTTATAAGGCTCCTTTGTTTCCTTGCCGATGAGTTCTTTGTGTACCGCCCTTCCTTCCAGTAAATTGTACGCTTCTTTTGCCGTAACACCTTTAGACTTGTTCAGGTAAAAAGTCTGATCCACTTTTTCACCATTTGATCTTTGCAGGGAAGCATTATAGCTGTTAAAGAAATACATATCGGTCTCATCCGATTTGCGGAAATTCAAATTGGCTTCAAGGGGCTTTTTATTAATTTCCGTTGTAAAGTTTAACTGGAATTCATCTTTACCCTGGTTCAGATTATTTTCCAATTGATCATTGAGCTTTTCTCCAAAGCCCATGTATTTGATGTTGTCTTTCAAATACTCGAAATTTTTCTCGTTCATAAAACTTGTTTTTAATTGTTATAGAATAGTTTGTGTTTTCATAATATGCCTGTTCTTTACTTTGATAAATAAATTCCTTCCGCCATTTTTTTCCATCACTTCAATGGCTAGATATTTTCCGTCAGGTATGGTAAGTTTCTGGATGGCTACTATCCAGGTATTCTCTGCATGACCTTTGATAGTTACAGTATCCCCGGATATATACAGCGGTTTAATTTCATTTTCCTGTGTAGCAGTACGCTTCGTTTTTTGAATATCACGGATGTAAAAGCGGAACTGTTCAACATCATAATTAAGGGCAGACCGGTTACGCAGCTGGAGCCTGCAGAAGATCACATCGTCTGTGTTATAAAGGGCGTTCAGCGCCAGGGAAACTTTTGCATGACTGTCAGTAACTCGGGCTATGTTAGAAGGTCTTTCTGCAACTCCGGCGCAATATTCCGCCAGGGCTGTTTTGTTTATTGCCGGATCAGAATAAATAACGGGTGAAGCTTTTTCAAGATTGACACTTTGATAAGCGGGCTGCTCAGTGTAGGAAACATTAAAAGCATAAAGTTTACCGTCTGAGGTGATGACAGATAAATTTGTTTCACGAAAGTTTATTACATCCGCTTTTATTTTTAAAATATTTTCAACGCCGCTTGCCTTTTGCACAAGAATATCTTTACTGCCCCGGTCAACACTTTTAATAGCGGAAGGGAAAATAAGATTTGTCGTTTTGTTATCTGTTACTTCGAGACAATAAGATTCAACAAAAGAAGAAGCAGAAAAAGTTTTAAAGGGTTGCGCCTTCGCCACATTAATGGAAAGAATAAAAATTAAATAATACCATTTCATAAATAATAATTTTTTAGGTTAATTGTTTTTGTTGTTATCCCTGAGCAAAACTTTATAGCCTGCCTTCAGCGTTACTTTTATAAGCTTTGATCTTTTTGATAATAAATTTTTGGCTGCGGATATGCCTGCGGTAGTTACCTGTGCGGCTACAGACGGATCAAGCGAAGTGAGCTCAACACCTTGCATACTTTGTTGCGCAGATTCTTTCAAAGCATCCTTCGAAACAGCGCCCGGAATATAAATACCGGTTATACCATCCATGTCATACACCTGCAATACAACCGGTAATAAATTATTTTGGAATCTTACAGAAGTAATGACAATGTTTAATCTTTCATTTTCCAGTGAGGCCGTACCATAAATGAAATTATTTTTTGGAATCAATATTCCATTGATATAAATATCGTTTTTTAACCTCAGCTTTACAGTGGAACCGGAAACCAATGTCTGTGTTTCATGCACAACAGCCTCTATCGCATGATCCATGCTATCATTTGTCTTTGTATCAGCCAGGTCATAAAAAGAATTATGCTCTTTTAATTTTTGGGGCTGCATTAAAGAGATGCTGTTATCCGGGAGTGAACTTTCCACAGGAAAGACCTGATTCTTTTTCACAACAGATTTTTCTTTGATCCTTTCCTGCACTCTTTCCGGATGCTGTATATCCAATATCTTATCCATCATTCCGCTCAACTGGGTGGTTTCAGAATCACTGCCATTGTTTTCAGTCATTACTTTCATCATGTTTTGCAGCTTATCCACCTGGACGGAAAGATCTTTACCATTAATATCTTTTTGCTCACCGGAAAAAATTTGGGAAGCAGGCACATAAGGCTGGCTGATCTGCTTATTTAATTCATTGATCTTTGAATAAATTTTTTTCTCATTTTCATCAACCGGATTATTTGACTGTAAGGAGTTTTGCGGGATCATTTGTAACACCGATAAACCGGTATCAGGTTTAAACTTGTAATTCGGATCATTTCTCAAAGCTTCTTCCCGCTTCATAGAATCCTTATCTGCCTGGTCGTAAAAACTTAGCTTGTCAGGGTTT
>JBBJOK010000022.1:0-19471 GCA_037721545.1 Chitinophagaceae bacterium | reverse complement strand
ATTATAAGTTTTGGTTTCTTAAATATACTACCTGTTTTTATAAAAACAAATATTTTATTTATTAGCCAATGGCTCTACAGTATAACCTTCTTTTCTTAATAAATTAATTAACCCTTTTTCACCAACAAGATGGCCAGCTCCCACAGCAACAAAAACGCTTTCTTTTTGCATGATGGTTTTTAATTGGCCGATCCAATTTATATTTCTTCTGGTAAGTAAAAGTTCCTCATATTTTTTATCCGAACCGAGTTCACTTTTTGCCAGCAGTTTTTCCATTGCCGATAGTTGTTGATTTTTATATTCCAGCATCATAGTATCAAATTCCTTTTTGTAAATTGAAAAACTATCAATATTCTTCAATAATTCCTTAGCCTGCCACTCATAAGGGATACTATCGAATACCGATGCCTGCAACTGCATTGTTTCCAGGCCTTTTATTTCCTGTTTATTTTCTTTGGTAATCTTCATAAGCTCTTCTTCTACACCGGATGCTGTTTTGCAGTTCATCATTTTTGGATACAGCATCGCAACTAAAAAGTAAGGCTTAATGCTCTGAAAAAGCATCATTGGCGTTTTCAACGAATCAGTAAAATAGGTTTCAATTTTTTTATATTCTTCAGGTGTGTATAAATCCTTAAGTTTTTTTCCATCTTTCATATTCATATATAGAAGTCCGCTAAGCATAGTAGATGGATCATCCATATCCATTTCCATGTAAACCGTATTGGCAGAGCGTAAGGATGTTTTCAATTGCTCACTGAACTTAATATCCTCTTTACATAATAAATGAAAAGTTCCAAAAATATAACTCGGTTTTTTAAGGTCTTTACCACTTATCTGCCACAATAATGTATTGTTGTCTTTACTTTTTGTGGGAGATATCTTTTGGTTTTGAGATTTACAACCATAGAAAAAAATACAGCAGGTAAAAAGGGTGACAAATTGTTTCATAAGTTTTTTTTAAAAATCTACCGGATTAGTTTAAATGAAATGTGCTGTTCATTGCTTTTAGCAATCCTTGAGCTGACCACTGGTAAGGTACTATCATACGCCGGATAGTATATAAAGGCTCCGTTGAATCTCTTTTAGTAGATAAAATAAAAGCCATCTTGTATCCACGATTTTTTATCTCAGGAATAGCTTCTTTATTCCATAAGCCGAATGGATAAGCAAAATACCTTACAGGCTTGCCTATTATCCCTTCTACTCTATTTTTGGGCATAACCAATTGTGTATCCCATGTAGCACCTTTATATTTAGTTACCATATTATGATCCCAGGTATGTGCTTCAACTGCATGACCGGAATCTGACAATTGCTTCAATTCTTCTTCGCTCATGTACCTTTTTCGGTTTATAGAGATAGTCATAATAAAAAATACACCTTTAAATCCATATTTATTCATTTCACCTGCACCAAGCTCAAATTGTTCTTTATCAGTATCATCAAAAGTTATCATTACAGGTTTTGGAGGCAGTTCTTTTCCAAGTACCAAATAATTATAAAGATCTTCAGGCAAAACAGTTTTATACCCGCTATCATAAAGTGCTTTCATATGGTTTGCAAAATTTGTAGGTGTAACTGAATAAGTTTCATTTCTTTCTCTTATATGATGATAGCATAATACGGGTACTTCTTTTTTTGCAAGTATCGTAGCAACATCGGCAAGTGGCTTTTGTTTAACAGAATCATCAACGATTTTATTTGTAGAATCTTTTTTTGTTATTTTTTGATCTGGAGATGTGGTACAGGCACATAAATAGAGCACGATAAAAAACAGAAAATTTGTTTTCATCTAATTATAGAAATTTAAAAGTTATTGGTATTGAATATAGATTGGCTTGGGAATAAATTTAGATAATTCTGCAGGAGTATATAATTGATCAGCTCCTTGTTTGGTATCGTTTTTATAGAATATTTTAAATCCGGCAAACTGAATAGGTTCCTGATAGATGTAACGTAACCATGAAGATTTTTTTAATATTTTATCACCCCATCCGTCCATATCAATAACCACCTGAACCTGGGGCACTTTTTTAATTTTATCATAACCGGTAACCATCCCTTGTGTAAAACGATGAATAACTAATATTTTGGGAGGAAGATTGTTTTTGGTAACAACATCTGCTAAATAATCAATAACAGTATTTATATCATCGGCATTAAAGGTGCCAATCCTTTTCCCAGGTACATCACCCTGTTTCATTGAAAATTCAGGATCAATCCCAAAATGTACCTGTGGCATTTTTAAATATTTTTCCAGTGCCATCACCTCATCTTTAACTGAGCCATGTCCCACCTGAACATCTACAAACACCAATGCATCAATTTCTTTTGCCCAATTTATAATGGTATCTATTTGATGAAAAGGCATACGCAATCTGTATTTGCCATCTTTACCCGGCAGGCTCTGTGCAGTTACAGCAATATAATGTAAGGCAGGTACTACCGGCAACATTGAGTCTGCAGCTTCCCATTTTGCTACTTCACCTTTTAACTTTTCAAACATTGAATATTTCGGGATCTCCCCGAGAATTCCCATTCTGGTAGAATATAAATTACCATAATAAGCAACAATTCTTTTATATGGTAATATGGCTCCATCTACAGGATAAGGAGCTTTTACTGGCCACATGCCAGTGGTATCTCCACCAGCAAGATGATTTAGGGCTTTGTTATAGGCTACAGTATCAAAAGCTTTTGTTTCGGGATCACTTTTTTTTGACCCTTCTTGGGAGTTTACCTTTGATGTATTTTCAGATGAATTTGTATTGCAGCTTATAAAAATTATAAGGCAGCAAGAAATCATTAAGAAATAAGATGCTCTTTTCATTATTTAATTGTTGTGATTGTTATTCAATATTTTTTATAAAATGATTTACAATGATACTGCGCTTTCACCGTACATCTGCTCTTTAAATTTTAATGAAGGTGAGGATATAAATTTACCTAATCCTAATTTGTTCCATTTATCATCCACACTTTTTATTGTTTTATCATCTGCCACAATAATATTGGGCCAATCTCTTTGAAAATTATCTAAGTCTTTGGTTTTTCTTGTTCCATCCAAACCCAGGCATGTAAAGTTTTTATCATTTTCGTTTTGGGCAGGCTTGTGTTCTAAAATATTATCTCTTTTAGGATCGAGATTATTACAAAAACGCCATAATGCGGTACTCAAATCATTAGCATCAACGGTATGCTCGATATACAATATCATTTTTATGCCTTCAACTTCTTTCATTTGGCAAATTTTGCCATGCAATTCCCTAACATGATTTTTTCTATTCTTTTGAATAGATAAAATTAAAACAGGAATATCTTTTTGTAATAATGAGACATTTACAGATTTAATTTCTGAAAATTCATTAATAAATAACTGATCAGTAAAGTTGAATTTTTTTGTTCGGGCATCAAACATTTCATCAACTTCCTCTTCATATTTTGATGTACCATCAATGCACATCTTTCCTCCAAAACCCAGTTTACTACAGCTATGATCTAACACATCCATTGGCCCTTGCGTAAAATAAACATCGGTTGCAGGATTAAGGTTTTTAAAAACATACTTAGCCAGCGCTTCATAATCCTGAATTTTTATATGTTCATCTGCCAACACTAAAATTTTGTTGAACATCATTTGCCCTGCTCCCCACATGGCGTTCATAACTTTTTGCCCCTGCCCTGCGTATTCTTTTTTTATTTGTGTAATAACAAGGTTATGAAAAACTCCTTCAACAGGCATTTCCATATCGATTATCTCGGGGACCATTGTCATTTTTATCGGTGCTAAAAATATTCGTTCGGTGGCTTTTCCCAACCAGGCATCTTCTTGCGGAGGAATACCAACAATTGTTGCCGGATAAACAGGATTTTTTTTGTGAGTTATGGCAGTAATGTGAAAACGGGGATACCAATCAGGTAATGAATAATATCCTGTGTGATCCCCAAAAGGGCCTTCCCAAATCAGCTCATCATTAGGATCTACATATCCCTCAATAATAAAATCTGCATCAGCAGGTACCTCAATGTCAGGTTGAGAAATACATTTTACCAGCTCTACTTTTTTCTTTCTTAAAAATCCTGCAAGCATATATTCATCTACATTTTCGGGCAAAGGAGCAGTTGCGGAATATGCATATACCGGATCACCGCCCAACGCAACAGCTACAGGCATAATTTTATTTAGTTTTTTATATTCATTAAAATGCTTAGCCGAAACTTTATGTTTATGCCAGTGCATACCCGTAAGGGTTGGTGAAAAAACCTGCATGCGATACATTCCCACATTTCTGGAATTTGTATTCGGATCTTTGGTATGTATAATAGGAAGCGTTACAAATGGCCCCCCATCTTTTGGCCAACAGGTTATAACCGGGAGTTTAGTAATATCAGGTTCTTTCATAATTACTTCCTGGCATTCTCCTGACCCTTTTTTTATTTTTGGCATCCATGAGGCAAACTTGCCAAGTTGAGGCAGCAATTTTAATTTATCGAGAATATTTTCCTTTGGAGATGAAAGGAGTTTAAATAAATCCTCTATTTCTTTAGCAACATCATTCAAATGATTAACACCCAGCGCCATACACATTCTTTTGTCACTGCCATATGCATTCATTAATACAGGAAAATCATATCCTGTATTTTCAAATAATAAAGCTTTGCCACCGTTTCCGCTCTTGCTGAAGCGATCTGTAATCTCAGCTATTTCTAAATTTGGATCTACGTAATTTTTTATTCTGATTAATTCACCCGCTTTTTCCAGAGCTTTAATAAACTCCTGTTGATTTTGATAAGCCATACAAAAATTTTCGCTGTAAAGGTAGAATAGAAAGGAGGTAATTTGTCTTTTTTGAGAAGTATAATATCATTACCTCGGACACTTCTGGATGTATTTTTTTCGATTTTTGGATTTATTTAAACCGTCATCAATATTATCACCTTTAGCAGGTATTGTGAATGATAGGATTACTCCCGTTAAATAGTACCAATCTTTATTTTTCTCTTCTCCCCTTTTTGTAAAACCAACAGGATAGGTTTCGCTTTTGTTTATTTCTGCTCCTCTGAAAGCAAGTTCTAAAGCTTTCGGACCGCGATTAGACAATAAAAGATTAGGGTCTGCATAAGATGTACTTACATCATCAAGATAATCAGTGAAAAGTTTTCTCATTCCTACTTCAACACCAATTTTAATATTATCTGTTAATGCATATTTAATGCCCCCGCCAAATGGGATAGCAAATTGTGTAAGGTTATAAGGTTGTCTACCCTGGTAAAATCCCTGGCCTTCCGTACTTAGGGGCTGTAAAAAATATTTTGTTCCGGCTGTATCTTTTGTGTAGGGGTTAAAACGATACAAAGCAATACCCCCAAAAAAATAAGGTGAAATTTTTATATTATCTAAATTGAATAAATAATATTCGGCAGCTACATGCAATTCTTTTATCCTTGATTTAAAATTTAAATTTCGGACAAAGACTCTTGAGTTTTTTTTATCATCTGCAGTAACTGAGGCGTAAGTTATTCCCGTTCTGATGAAAATCCTGTCACTTACCTGGTAAGATATTCCAGCACTTAAAGCCAGGCCTGGTTGCGTAAATCTGAAAAAATATGATTGCATATCCCCTGCATAAAATGAAGAGCCCACCAGTGAATTAATATGTAATCTTTGTGAAAAGCTAATCGAAGTAATAAACAAAAATGCGAAAAATGATAAGATTTTTCTCATATAGAATAAAAGCAAATGGGTTATTAGTCTACTAAAATATGAACTATAAATGTAAAGTTATGTTATAAAAAATCTGCTTAATCAAAAGATAAAGACGACAACATGAATTTTTTAAAATTTATAATTGATTGTATGTTCCTTATAAATTAGTTCGTTGGCATTACACAATTGTCTGAGATTATTTTAGTTGATTTAATTTGCCAGTTATGGATTGGTATGCATTTTTAATTTGGTCTTCGCTGAGATATGAAGGACAACAGATGATAATAATAACTTCGTAATCGTATCATCATCTGTTGTCCCGAAGGAAAGAATTAAATCACTAATCGATGTTGTTTTTAAAACCCTAGTGGATCGAATTAACTAACTATTCCGGTTGAAGAAACAGCTTATTAAATTTTAAACAATTATTTGTCGGGATGACAAACATAGACCATGTATCCGCATCCAATTACTGATCAATTAGATACAATGAACATTTATTGGTTACTCACCGAGTAACTCACTGGATGGAAATGTACTGAAAGAACTATTACAAATATATTAAAAACTAAAATTATAATTATTATTTCTTAAAATAAAGTGACAGGATTTATTTCTAAAAATTCCTGCCAGGGCAGTCCGCTTTTTCCAATCATTAAAATTTTTGATGGATTGAATTGTTTTTGAAAAGCTGACATGCCGGAAGTTGAACCTGCTGCAGTTGTTTTTACTTCCAGCGCAATTACCTTTCCTTTCCTTTCAATAATGAAATCAACTTCATCATTTCTTTCACGCCAGTAATACAGGGCAAATTTTTCTGATAAAGAATAATTGATAAGATGTGCCCCAATTGATGACTCCACTACTCTGCCCCATTCCGCCGGTTTGGATCTTGCTTCTTTAAACATATCATTGTGCTGACTACTTAGTAAAGCCGTATTATGTACCTGAAATTTTGGACTGGAAGATCGCACCCGAATACTATTGTGAGAATATTTTTCTATCCCCGCCAATAAACCAGCAGTATCTAATAGTTCCAGATAATGCGATAGTGTTGTAGTATTGCCAGCATCCTGCAATTGTCCCAGCATTTTTGTATATGATAATATCTGCCCTGAATACAAACAGCCAAGTTCAAAAAGTCGTTTCATAAGCGCTGGCTTATCAACTCTTGTAAGCATAAGAATATCTTTTGAAATGCTCGTTTCAACAAGAGAGTGCTGTATGTAATTTTTCCATCTTTCTTCTTCAATAATCATATCACCTGATGCAGGATAACCTCCAAACCATGCAAATTGATTGGCATTCCATCCAAATGCTTCTTTCATTTCTGTAAATGACCAATGGCTCAAGTACATACTTTCAAATCTCCCTGCAAGCGATTCTGTTAATCCTTGCTGTAAAAGGAGTCTTGATGAACCCAATAAAATTACTTTTAACTGCTTTTTATTTTGTGTGTCTGTATCCCAAAACAACTTAACTATTTCGCTCCAGTTCTCTAATTTTTGTATCTCATCAATTATCAATAAAAATTCCCTTGCTCCTGATTGTTCCATTTTTAATCTTGCAGTTTCCCATTGCTGTTCCAGCCATGTATTTCCAAAAGAAGCTGCTCCATCTGCTGAAACAAAATGAAACGGAATGATGGTTTTTTCCAGCAGCTGGTTCACGAGGGTAGTTTTGCCAACCTGCCGGGGTCCCATCAGAACTTGAATAAATTTTCTCCGTTCTTTAATTCTTTTTTCAAGAATTTGTAAATAGTGACGTTCAAACATTGTTAACAAATTACTCAATATAATGAGTAAAATTACTCAAAATTGTGAGTATTACTTAATAATATAGTTTTTATTTAAACGCACGGCTACTAATTTTCCATCATCTTCTGTATATCTTCAAGGTGATAGTATATAATTCCACCAACTTTGTGGTATTGTAAGGTTCCATTACTGCGCAGGGTTTGTAAAGTTCCGGAAGAAATGTTCAATAGTTTTTTAACTTCACTAGACTTCAACCATGGCTTGGTGGGAATTGAAACAGGATTAGACATTAGTTGCTTCATATCCTTTAAAAGCTGAAGCCGAAAATCCTGAAGATCTGAAATTGTTACCAATTCATTACGGAGATGGATAATTTTTTGAGCAGAATTATCAAACTGATTGATTGTATGTATTTTCATAACTCACATTTTTCACTCTTCACAATAGATAAACCTTATAAATTAGGTTACCTTAATTTGGGGATATAAAACTAAGATATTTCAAGTAAAATAAAAAATTACTCATCTTAAAGAATATTTTTTGGAATCTATTCTTAATAATTAATCTCATTATGTGGGAAATGAGCAAACTTATTGGCAGCGGATGGACTGAATGCGACTGAAATGAATATAGGACGAAGTGCAGCGGAATGGAACCCAGTGAATATTGTAGGGATGGTTTGCGAAAGGAATGTGCATCACTTGTGCAATGCTTTTGTGTTAAGGTAAGTGTGCCATGCATTGAAGCAATGGTCAAGTTATGAACGTGGTGTAATGAAGCGTAACGAAGGACGAAATGAATGAAGTGGCATGAAGTACACAAGTAGCTGCCCGAACATAGGCTGTAGGAGTAGCAAGGAGTATGACAAACTGGGAACGTAGTGAAGCAACCCGAAGGGCATGGTCAGCTTTGCCAATACCATAAAAGGTACTTAGACGGATTTATTGGCAATGCAGCAATGGTTTGGCGCATCTACTTGCCGACAAAGCCGTAGTGAAACCTTATTACCTTGCAGCGTGGGTGTAGTGTGGGTTCTGGGGATTTGGTTATGTTAGTTGGGGAAAAGGAAGCGTGGCAAAATTTAGAATTAATGCTAATACCAATGTTATGTAATTAAGAATCCGAATAAACCTTTTGCATCACATTTAATTGCTTTCAAAATTTGTTTTAAAAATCTCACCGACTACTGATTGCGGTGTGAAATAAGGGCTTTTCCGCATGTTAAATTTGTATCCGAAATCAAAAGATATGGGTACAAATATTAGCTGGAAAGATTACATATTATTTATTACTACCGTCCTTTTCCCTTATTATACATGGCCGCATTTTATTTTTTATGCAAAGGATATTCTGCGAATTTGTGACACAAATAAAGTCCCTGAAACCAAAACTGAAAATGAGTCTGAAGAAATTTTCGGAATTGTTTACCGATTGCAGGATGAGGTAAAAGGAACAATTGAAGAAGCAGCAACAAAAAAATATCTCAAGGAAGAAATTATTCTTTCTCTCCAAATGGTACTGGAAAAATATACATTGGGATCGACACATTTCCGGTTTGCGCTAAACAACTTTATAGAACGCACTAGTAAAAATAATTGCTCCATTCACCTTGATGAGGATGAGTTAAAATTGATGTGGTTAAGGTAGGTCAATGGAGCTTTTTTTTAACTTATAAAAAAACATCCATAGTAAAAAAATGAAAAGAGTATGATTAAGCTATATGGTATTTATTATAGTCTTCTTGTCGGTATATCTTTAAAATTTTTTGCTTCCTCTGAGAGTTTCTCAGCATCATTTATGATCTCTGCATGAAACATTTTCAGCTTGGTTTTTTTTCGTGCGGATCATTTATCGTTCATAGTTTTTTTTATTTATTCCCATCCCCATTTTTTAAAAATAGAATGACCTTGGGTGGAAAGCAGAAAGTGAATGAATTGATGTGCTTCCCTTTTCTGATTTGTAATAGTAGTAATAGCAACTGGTGTTCCTCTATAAACAGTTTGCGCCGGTGGAATTTTTATTAATTGAGAAACATCTTTTAATCGGTAATACCATGAAGAAAAGATTATGATGGCATCATAACTCTTATCACTCTTCCAGGCATCTATAGATAAGGCTGTATTAGCAAAAGATTTTTTAATATTCTTTTGAATGCCTTCAATGAGGTTTTGTCTTCCCGCTAAATCTTCCCACATACCCATTTGACCTGCACCATTCACGTTTAAAAGATGAACACCTGGTTTGGTTAAATCTTTTAAAGAAATAATTTTTTTAGGATTACCTGGACGCACTAAAATACCAGCCCCTCTTTTATATAATTCTCTCCTTGTAGTGCTATCAACCATTCCGGGATGCTGCATAATAAACTGGTCAAGCATATATTCTGCTCCGCCAAAAATTATATCTGCATTATTATTAGCCTGTTCTATCCATTTTGCTTCGGGACCTGCTATTACTTTAACCGGTATGGAACTTTTCTTTGAAAAAACTTTTGCAGCTTCTTCCATGGCAGCACCGGGACCTCCAGGACCATATACAAATAAAGTATCCTGGCTTTTTGCGGGAGTATTTAAAAAGAGAAGAATAATAATTACTGATAATATTGTTTTCATGCGATTTCGTTTTAAGTATCAATAATGCCTGTATGATTTGTAGAACCAGGTATCTTATTGTCAATTGAAGTTATTACACTCTTTCCAATACCAGTTTTAATTTTTCACTTACCTCATTGGCGATGGATTGCAACTTTTCATTTTGTACAGCCCCTATTGATGCCAATGGATTGATAGCGGAAACTTCCACTTCTCCATTCTGATGTTCCTGCACAACAATATTACAGGGCAGCATAATTCCTATTTTATCTTCCAGTTCAATAGCTTTATGAGCCAATGCAGGATTGCAAGCCCCCAATATTTTATAACTCCGGAAATCAATTTCTAATTTTTCTTTAAACTTTTGCTGTAAATTAATTTCTGTAATAATTCCAAATCCTTCTTTTTTTAATTCCTCTGTTACTTTTTCAACAGTTTCATTAAAAGTTTGCGGTGTTTTTTTACTGAAGTTATACGACATAGTTTTCTGTTTAATTTACTTAATGCTGGTCTGTTTGAAATTGTTTAACCGCTTCTCCCAAATCAAATACTCTTACAGCGCCATTCAATTTAGATTGTATTAGTGAGCTGGCTGCTGCACTTCTGTAGCCACCTGCACAGTGCACAACGATTGGTTTATTTGTAGGGATTTCATTCACCCTGTTTCTTACTTCTGCCAAAGGGATAGAAATGCTGTTGGCAAATATTTCCCCTTCCTTTACTTCCGATGTATTTCTTACATCAACAATGGTATAATCTTCTTCGTGGTTTTTAAATTCCTCCACCTTAATCTTTTCTTCCTGTATGCTTGCATCTTCAATTACAAATGCTTCTTCTATGCTGGTTTCATAACCAATGACGGCGGCTCTTTCCATTATTCTTTGTAGTTGCTCTTTGTTTTCTCCTCCCAAATAAAACTTTTCATTTGGTTTGACTATACTACCTAACCATGTTTCAAATTTTCCGATCTCCATAAGGTTTACGGAGTGAGGTAGATGACCTTCTTTAAAATCTTTTTCCTTTCTGGTGTCTATTACCCACAAAGTTTCATCCAATGTATTTTTTGCATTTTCGCCTATAGCTGTGCCTGTTTTAATTTTTGAAAGGCTATCCTCTAAAGCGTTTGCTCCTTTACGATTGAGTTCTACATCAAAAGGAAAGTATAAGGGAACAAATGGCTGATCGGCCAAAAGGTTTTTTACAAATTCTTCTTCTGTTGCATCCTGTAAACTCCAGTTGGTTTTTTTCTCTTCACCAATGGTACTGCTGCTTTCTTTGCTTAAATTTTTTCCGCAAAGCGTGCCGGCACCATGTGCAGGATACACTAATGTTTCATCATCCAGCTTCATCAATTTATTCCTTAGTGAATGGTACATCTGCTTGGCGAGGTCTAATCTTGTAGTATGTAATTTGCCTGCCCCTTCCCTCAAATCCGGTCTGCCGCAATCACCAATGAAAAGTGTGTCGCCTGTAAAAACGGCTTTTTGTTTTCCTTCATGTTCCAATACAATACTAATGCTGTCAGGTGAATGACCAGGTGTATTAATGGCTAATAATTTTATTTTACCTAATTGAATTGATTGTCCTTCGTCAAAAGTTTGATGCGGATACAATGCATGTACATCTTTGCTTGCATAAATAATTGCCCCTGTAGATTGATGCATTTCTAAATGACTGCTTACAAAATCTGCGTGAGGATGGGTTTCAATTACACCTGTAATCTGTGCATCATTATCTTTTGCATAATCAAGATAAGGCTGTGTGTTACGAGCCGGATCTATTAATATTATTTTCTTTTCACACTCACTTAAAATGGCATAGCTATAATGTGAAAGGTTCTTGTCTTCAAATTGTTTAATCTGCATAGTCATTTGTTTTATGCTGCAAACTTCCTTCAATTACAATGCCTGTTTGGTGACAGTTGTCACATAACCTTATTTACAGGCATTGATTTTGAGGTATTCAACCAAAATAACATTATGGAAAAGAATATGGGTATTGCAGACAGAATAATAAGACCTTCACTGGCATTAGGCTTTATAGCTTTGTTTGCTAC
The DNA here is from genome assembly GCA_037721545.1 of Chitinophagaceae bacterium. Taxonomy (GTDB): domain Bacteria; phylum Bacteroidota; class Bacteroidia; order Chitinophagales; family Chitinophagaceae; genus Ginsengibacter. Next base: position 7,357 of record JBBJOK010000022.1, on the reverse strand, counting down.
AAAAAAAGTAACAGGTGCGGCAGGAATTGCTTTGTTAACTTTCGCAGGTATTTTTTTAGCAACCAGTTCAATTGGTTATTGTCCTGCTTATGATTTGGCTGGTATTGACAGCATCTCAGAAGGAGAAAAAGTGTAGACCGCTCAAGTACTTTACATGAGATAGGCAATAAGCAATACACTTACGAAGAAATTGGCAAACAAAGCCGCAAAGTTTTTTTCTCTGTGTCTTTGTGTGTGTTCTTTTGTGTCTTTGTGTGAAATAGGATCAACGATTGGTTTACAAAAAACAAAAACCTTTTTTAATTACCCCCGTAGGAAGTAAGAAAAAGGTTCTGTTTAATGATCAATAAAGTACAAAATAGTTGAAGAGTGCGTTTCTGCATGTTGGCGGGACTGGCAGCGACAAACTTTGCTGCTTATCCTGCACCCTGGTTCAAAAAAACTTATAACATTCAACCATTTTTTCCATCAGAAATCGGGTGTTAGTGCGGCACCGTTTACTACCGGACTTATTTGCACTACGCTGGTGGTGCTTCCTGTTTTGCCCGCATTGTCGGTTACTCTTGCTTTGATGGTAACAAATGTTTTACCGGCAGGCATTATCAGTGAGCCACCTACTGTCCAGCCAAAAGTGCTGCGCACAAATCCTGATGGATCTATTTCGCTGCCTGCAATATTAAACACCGGGGTAAGGTTTCCGCCGGCAACAATCACGTTACCATTGGGCTGCAACAAGGGCACATCAAAGGTTACATTTAATCCTGGCACAAATCGGTTAGGACCTACTGATGATTGCGTAGGATCTACAATTGTTCCTCGCATGGCATCAGGTTTTCCTTCTCCATTTTCATTAACACCTATTCCTGCTCTTGTTTTATCAAGTGCCGATACCTGTACAAAAAACAATGCACCGCTAACAGGTGGCGCCGGGGATGCAGAAGGACCGGTAGATACACTTGTAGGAAGTGCTGGCGCAAACATAGTAACCACAGGCCCATTAGGATCATCAGCTCCGGTGGTATTTAAGCCGACAACAGCCAATGGAGTAAGTGCCTGCCCGCTGGTGGCAATACCTGTACCGCTTGCCACGTTCAATATAATTTTATCAGTTCCTGTTTTGCCTGCTTTGTCGGTAACAGAAACAGTAATGGTAAACTGGCTTATACCATCTGGTATTGATTCTAAAACGTGCCATGCAGTCCAGATAGTAACACCGGCTCCGGGGGTATCATCGGTACCGGCGATGTTGAATAATGCAGCGAGGTTGGTATTTTTTGCAATTACTCCTCCATCGGGTTTAATAAGATCGCAATCAAACGTTACATTAAGCGTAGGCATATTGGGGTTAGGACTTCCTAACAAAGCTGTGTTGCGTATATTCAAACCTTCTTTGGTTACTACATTTGAACTATCGTTAGTTATAACCTGAACATCTATCATAAACCCGCTTCCATTAAAGCTTCCGGCACCAATTTTACCTTCACCTTTGGTAACTTTTGCACCTGCTACAGGTGATACAATCTTTACAGTTGGGGATGTATCATCAGGGGTATTATCTTTTTTACAAGCTGCTGCGCTTAATATCAGAACTCCGATCAATAGATTTTTAATTAGTGACATTTTTATTTTTTTTATTTTTAACAGTGATGAATGTGTAAAATTGATGCGCTTAAATATTTGTTGAAAGAAAAAAGAATGAAAGAAATAATAATTTAAAAACCTCACTTAATAAATTATGGCATACTTAAAACAATAACCCCGGACGGAATTTTATTTCCTTTTAATACCTGAAAAAATTTTCCTGCTACACGCAATTTAATTTGATAATAAGCATTAATTTCCACTGATCCGTTTACATCCGTTTTTAAAACCAATACCGCTTCGGGGTTTACAGTTGTACTTTTTTGATCAGATATATAAAGTGTGTAAGTGGTTAACGGATCCAATTTTCTTAATGCCAACACCAATTCGTCTATCCCTTCAATTGTACGTAATGTTACTCCTCCACCCAGGCCCGGAACGGGTGCACTTCCACCGGGTGTTAATCTAAAATTTAAAGGCGCCTGCGGAGTATATGCTTCTAAATTGTCCATGCCTGATGAGCCTGCAGGTATTGCTTTCACCGCATAAATTATAGCTTGTGGCGCCTGCCCGCCGGGAATGTTTTTTATAACAGTATTGGTTGCCGTACTAATAACATCCACTCCATCTCCACTTTCTAATCCTACATATAATTTGCTTCCATCGCCTGAAGGCCATATTCCGTGTGGGTTTGGGCCTGTTGGTATCGTTGCCACCAATTGACGGCTTCTGTTATATACTTTTACTGCGTTCTCTCCACCAACAGTAACATATGCAAATGCACCTGCAGCGCTGCCACTAAACCTTGTACCGCCGCCAGCACCTGCAAAATTTACATGGTTAGTGCTGGTTCCGCTTTCAATTACTCCTATCATTTCAAAAGTTTGAGCATCTACAATACTCACTTTTCCTACATCTTTATTGGTAAACCAAACCTGTGTTCCATCAAATGTTACAGCAAGATTTGGAGAAAGTGGACTAACAGTTGGTATTCGTTTTATTACTTCATACGTTTTTGTATCAACGACATCCAATTCGGCAATAAAGGAATGAGTAACAAAGGCAACTTTACCATCAGGTCTAAAAACAACCATTCCTGGTCCCGCTGCAGTTATAACTCTCCTTACCTCCTGAAGTTTGGCTACATCAATAATTGAAATATAATTTTCCCCTCTTACTGTTAGCCAAAAAGTTTGCCATCGAGAGTAAAAAAACCTTCATGCGCATTGCGCCCAATATAAACTTTACCTTTAATTTTATTAGTAGCCACATCTACAAAGCTTACTGAATTAGTAAGCTGAGAAACAACGGCCAGTGTAGTATTATCGGGTGAAATTCCCAATCCGTGTACATTAGCTTCCTTATCGTAGAGTGGACTAAAATTATTTGGACGACCGTTGCCAAAACGAATTACACCTAACAATTTATCGGTTAAAGGATCTATAACTGAAACAGTATTAGAACTTTGATCAGCGGTATAAACCCTGTCCTGGCTGCTTACCGTCACAGGACCACTATCCGGAGGAACAGATGGATACATGTCACCTGTGGTTTTTTTGCATCCAATAAAGAAAAGATTTGCCGCTAAAAAAAATGAGAATAAGAAATTTTTCATAGATGTTATTTATTATTTGTACTGATTATTAATAAACCAGCCAAGGGAACAAAAATTGTCAATAACCGAACCAAATTTTTAAATGATGTGCAACTAATTTAATGTGACAATTATCACATAACTCAACACAAAATGTTGTTAGCTTTACGAGTTGAACAAGGGATAAAAATTATAATCGTTTGTTTATCGTGCCTAGCAATTGTTACCTTAATTTTTAATTATTAATATAGATTTAAAATATAGATTTAATGAAACAAAACATGGGTTCGCCTGACCGAATAATAAGGACAATTTTAGCAATTGTATTTGTTGTTTTATATTTTACAGGAACCGTAACCGGCACTTGGGGAATAGTATTATTGGTTTTAGCGGGAATATATATTTTGACGAGTCTGGCAGGAATATGCCCTCTGTATGCAATCGTTGGTATGAATACTTGTCCTAATACAAATCGTTAACCTGCATGAGGCAGCAGGGATTAAAAAACAACTGGAAACAATTTTGGCTACTGGTTTTTATTAATGCTTTTGTAGGAAGCATGGTTGGGTTAGAACGTTCTGTTTTATCAGGATTTGGAGAAAAGATTTTTAGCATAAATGGTAAAACAGCATTACTCTCTTTTATAATTGCGTTCGGAACAAGTAAGGCACTTGCCAATTTACTGATGGGAAAATTAACGCAGTATATTACCAGAAAGCAGGTATTAATAATTGGATGGATAGCAGCATTACCCGTTCCTTTTTTATTGATGTATGCATCGTCCTGGAACTGGATTATTGTTGCCAATATTTTATTAGGAATAAACCAGGGGCTTGCATGGTCATCAACCGTAATAATGAAGATTGACCTTGTTGGAGAACGTAACCGTGGACTTGCTATGGGCATTAATGAGTTTGCCGGATACCTTGCAGTAGGTGTGGCTGCGTATTTGTCTGCGAGTATTGCGGCTGCAAAAGGGTTTGCTTTTTATCCCTTTGTTCCGGGTATTTTGTTTTCTGTTGCAGGGTTTTTACTTACCGTATTTTTTATAAAAGATACTGCCGCATTTGTACATCACGAGGCAAAAAATAGTACGCTACCCCTGTTTAAAAATATCTGGAAAGCGTCATCTTACCAGCATCCCAACATGGGTTCGGTAACCATTAACGGACTTGTAAATAATTTAAACGATGGCCTTGTTTGGGGCCTATTGCCTATATTGTTAATACAAAAAAATTATTCGTTGCAACAGATTGGTTTAATTGCAGGCATGTACCCAATAGTTTGGGGAATGGGTCAATTATTTACCGGTAAGTTGGGTGATGTTTTTTGTAAAAAACAATTGATTACCGGCGGGATGCTGCTGCAAGCGGTGGCATTATTTATTATTACCATTGCTTCTTCTCTTTGGATTAATGTAGCGGCAATGATATTACTGGGTATAGGAACGGCATTTGTATATCCAAATTTTTTAACTGTTATTGCAGAGAATACACACCCACATCAAAGGGCACAAAGTATGAGCATTTTCAGATTTTGGCGTGATAGCGGATATGTAATAGGCGCAGTGCTTTCAGGAATTATTGCCGACCAGTTTGGGATAAACGTCGCCTTTATTGCCGTTGCCTCATTAACTGCTGGTGCAGCATTATTGGCAGAATTAAGAATGTGTTGTACCAAAAAATTAATTTGGAAAAGCCAGGTATGCTAAGCGTTTCGGAATTTACAAAAACCTAACAGGTTTTAAAAACCTGTTAGGTTCGTAGTTAAGAGGTGGCTGCTCACTTACGATTTCAGCAACTGCACATAAGCATTCGTATCATAATCATCGTCGCCATTATTCTGTTTTATTAATTCACCTTTTTCGTTAAATATAAATGTTGCAGGTATGCCTTCTATATTGAAGATTTCAGGTAAACTTTCGGCAGGATGATAAATGGGTAGTTTCAGATTTTTTGCTTTTGCAAATTGTTTTGCTTTACCAAAATCATCGTCTAACGACAACATTACAAACGCTACTTTTTGTTTATCCACCTTGCTTTGTAATTGTTCAATAGAAGGTATCTCTGCCCTGCATGGCGGACACCAGGTTGTCCATAAATTCACAAAAACTTTTTTTCCTTTCAACGATTGCAAGTCTGTTATGGTGCCATTTACATCTGTGATTTTAAAATTTGGAAGTACCATTGGCTTAGGGACTTTAGATGGTACAGTTTCATTAGCAACTTCTTTCTTTCCTTCATTAACTGGTACAGAACAAGATGCAAGCGCTAATACTAATATTGCCATTACGGCTATAAAAGATTGAATGATTTTCATAAAATTATATTTTAAAGTTCTACAGATAAATAACCTGCTTTTTGTAATTCAAAGGCTTTGATAAAACCATTTTCTGTGTATTGAATTCCTTTTACCAAATCGTTTTCAGTTTTATTGAATTTGGCAAGAGACAAGCCACAGGCAATTATTGAAACATTAGGATGCCTTCTTATTTTTTCAACCCATGCTTCTGCTTCGGGTGTGGTTAAGCTGGTTACTGCTTCTCCGCAAACTATGATTACGATTTTACCAGACCTTAAAGTTGTTTTCCGGTTGCCATGCAGTTGATCAACTGTTTTTATAGCCTGGTTAATGTGTTCTGTTTGTCTTAGCAAAAATAACAGGTTGTCTTTTTTAGCATGATGTGTTTTTTGTGAAAAAGAGATTACACTAATCAGCATGGTTACTATGGATAATAACAGGTTTTTTGTTTTCATTTTGTTTATAATTAAAGATGAATAATAAGCTGCCTGCAATGGCAACGTTTTTAAAGAAAGGACCGAGGTCTTTAAGATTTTCTAATTGTACAGATATGGTAATAGGAATAAGCACCAGCAGCAAAATTATGGCAGCTTTCTTTTCATAATATCCTGCGGCAAGCAAGGTTCCTGAAATCAACATTACAATACCCGAAATATATATCAACATCAATGTGGAAGAATCTTTGGGTATAAAACTATAAAACTGCGATTTTGAAAATTTGCCTAAAATCTTGTCAGCCTGTAATACATGCCCGATGCCTGCATATAGAAAAATTAAACTCGTAAGAATGCGAAACAACACATAATGCTGTTTTTTCATAAAAATAATTTTGAATGATAGAATGGGGTTTGGTCTAAATATTCAAAATGTATCGTGGTGGTGCGTAGGGAAGTTTGCTAAATCCTGAAAGCGGGATAGCAGTAATAAAACGCGGATAAGTTATGTTGTTATGAGATTGAAAGATAATCATCTCTTTATATTGAATACAGTAAAGAGACATTCCGCCAGCGCAGATAGCTACACTTTTGTTTGTAGCTGTGGGAGAATTATGATTGGTTTTTTGAGAGGTTTTAATGTTTTGATGCGGTATGACTTTGTCTGTTTTTGTACATCTTTTTGTTATAGCAAATGATGATGCGCTTATGCTCACCATCCAAACTATAACCATTATAAAACGCACTAAAAAACTCATGAGAACAGATATTCGTTGATTGAAAATGAAGAATATTTATGAGCCGGTTAATTATTTTACCCTAAAGTTGTTGCCATAAAAAGATACAGTAAAAGTGAGAGACACCACCGGAGATAAATTGGTACCAAAAATAATATTTTCCATAACCTTTACAGAATTAATTCCCTACCTTAATATAACTCCAACCTTTCTCCTGTTTATCTGCAAATTCAAGTATTGCCACCGGTACAACTATCGCGGAAGGAATTAATTCATTCTTAGTTAAATTAAGACGATTAAGCGAGTTGTTGCAGGCGGCAATTACCACATGTTTATAGTTAACCAGTTCATCAATTTTTTCTTTTACGGTAGTTTTTCCTTTTACCAAAGCATACACCGCCTTGCCATGAAAAACGATTTCTATTTTACTGGAGGGAGATGCTTTTAAAACGTTGTTCGCCTGCCGTATAACAGTATTATGGTCTGTGGTATCGCTTCCTGAAATGTCAAATACTATTTTATGTTGCTTTTTTTGGGCGTCTGCAGTGCTGTTAAAAAATAGAATGGTTGTAAATAAGAGAAGGAAGTATTTCATAGTATTTTTTTAGTAAAGTATTAATGGTAAAAGGATATACGTAATAAATTAATGCGGTAACTTCTCTTTAAAAAATCCATAAGTCCATGTGCCGGCGATAGCGCTAAGAAAAGTA
>JBBJOK010000233.1:0-5126 GCA_037721545.1 Chitinophagaceae bacterium | reverse complement strand
CCCGTAGTCACAACTGTGTCCCCAGCATTTATACCTGTAAGGATCTGGATGTTTGAAGAATCCCTTACACCTGTTGTTACATCTGTAAATATGGCTTTACCGTTTTTATACACAACAACTTTTTTTCCTCTCGCCTGCGGGATGATTGCCTGTGTAGGCACCATGATGGCGGTATAATTAGGAGCAAAATCAAGGATCACATTTGCAAATGCCCCTGGTATAAGCAACGGGTCATTTCCAACAACTCTTGATCTGATATTCAGGCTACGCGAATTTTCAGTAATGCCTGATTCAGTAGCCATAATTTTAGCAGCGTGCCTTATGTCAGAGCCTGCAACTTTAAAGAACACCATGGTACCGGTTTTGGCTTCACTTATATATTTTTCTGGGATTGTAAAATCAAGCCTAAGATCACTGGTCTTTCTGATAACTGTAATTATTGTTTGTGGGGTAATATAGGCACCAACGCTAATCTCTTTTAAGCCAAGCTTTCCTGAAAAAGGGGCACGCACAACTGTTCTGGCAATGTTTGTTCTTACAATTTCGATATCCGCACGTATATTATTTGAATTTAATACCGCCATATCATAATCCTGCCGGCTAATACCTTGTATTTTCAACAATTGCGAGAGACGACTGGCGGTTTGATTCCCTATATTTAGCTGGGCCTGCAATTTTTTTAGTTGAGCCTGTAAGTCTGCATCGTATAATTTAGCGATTACAGAACCTTTACCAACATAAGCACCTTCTCTTACGTTGAGCATTGTAAGCCTTCCTGAAACTTCAGGATGTATTTCTGTAGTTTCTGATGCTATCAATGTACCCGGCACTTCAATGCTTTCGTTTATTTTTTGGGGAGTTGCAATGATGACATCAATTTTTTGAGGCTGTTGTTGACGGCCACCTTGCTGAGTTGTTTGTGTAGTTTTTTTACCTTCCGACTTGCTACCGCAGGATATTAGTGCTGTAATAACAAAGGCCATAATGAAAGTGCCAAAGATGAATTTCCGATAAATCAGTTTCATTAAAAGTGTTTAAAGAAAAATATTGAGAAGATTTTTAAAAAGTGTTGATTAGTTACAAATAGCGTGCAATTTAAAGTTTTTTAAGTGCCTGTAACTTTAAGGTTTTGCTTTATTTTATGAACGGTATGAACCAATTGCAGGCGTTCATCACCGAGAATTGTTACATGCCCCATTTTTCTTCCCGGTTTGGTTTGTTTTTTTCCATAAATATGTACAAAAACATTCTCTAACTCTAAAACCTCATTTAAGCCCTCATACTTTGCTTCTCCGTTAAAGCCTTCTTCACCTAAAATATTTACGATTGCTGCCGGCATTATGTGTTTTGGTTTTCCAAGAGGGTATCCCAACATTATCCTCCACAGCATATCAAATTGTGATGAAAAATTTGCTTCGATTGTATGATGCCCACTGTTATGGACCCTTGGAGCCGTTTCATTCACCCAAATATTTTTTTCTTTATCAACAAACATTTCAACTGCAAATATTCCTGCACTCTTTAAGTTTTTTACAACTTTAATCGCAATTGCTTCCAGCTTCCACAAATCATTTTCTGGCAATTCAGCCGGGCTCAATTGGTAATCTAATAAATTAAGCGCCGGATTAAAAACCATCTCAACAGCAGGGTATAATATTATTTCACTTCCATTAGACGCTACAATTATTGAAATCTCTTTGCTGATATCAATTTTTTTTTCCAGAACGGCAGGTTCATCAAAACCCTTAATGAAATCTTCTTTACTTTTTATGGAGATAACCCCTCGACCATCGTAGCCACCCATAGCAATTTTATGCATTGCAGGAAAAAGGGCGGGGTAGCTGATAATATCATTCAGGTTTTTGGTTATTGCAAATTCTGCAGTGGGAATTTCATATTCAATATAAAATTGTTTTTGCAGGATTTTATTTTTTATAATTTTAAGTGCTGCAGTACTCGGAAAGACTTTTATTCCCTCATTCTCTAATCTTTCTAATGCTTCTTCATTTACGGATTCTATTTCTATGGTTATGGCATCCAATCCTTTACCGAAATTATAAACGTCATCAAAGTTTTCAATATCGCCTATTATAAAATGATGACAAAGATGGGCAGCGGGGCATTCATTATCCCTTTCTAATACATATGTTTCTACAGGATAGTTGGCAGCTGCTTGTAGTAACATTCTTCCTAATTGTCCGCCACCTAGTATACCGACTTTTTGCATCCAGCGAAGATAAGTAAGGTTTAAGTTATTACTCTTGAGATAGATTAATTTGGTTATACGAAGTAATAAAGGTTGAGCAAGCGTACTCGTATACCTTTTTAACTTTCTTATCTTTGCATCCTAAACAACTATTATGGAAACAACCGCAATTAAACAGCAGCCCATAAAAGAAAATACAACAGATTTTTTACCTCTTCAAGGTACCGATTACGTAGAATTTTATGTCGGCAATGCAAAACAGGCAGCTCATTATTATAAAACAGCATTTGGTTTTCAATCATTGGCGTATGCCGGTCCGGAGACAGGAGTAAAAGATAAAGCCAGTTATGTTATAAGGCAAAATAAATTAACTTTTGTGTTGACTACACCTGTACGGGCAGACAATGAAATTGCAGATCATATTTATAAACATGGCGATGGAGTAAAAGTAATTGCATTAAAAGTAGATGACGCAAAAAGAGCTTGGGAAGAGACTACAAAGCGTGGGGCAAAAAGCTACCTTGATCCGGTTTCATTAAAGGATGAAACAGGAGAGATAGTTATGAGCGGTATTCATATTTATGGCGAAACAGTACATGTATTTATAGAAAGGAATAATTATAGTGGTGTTTTTATGCCTGGTTATCGTAAATGGGATTCAAATTATAACCCTGATGATACAGGCCTTTTATATGTAGATCATTGTGTAGGAAATGTTGGATGGAACCAAATGAACCCCTGGGTAAAATTTTATCAAGATGTGATGGGATTTAATAACATTCTAACCTTTGATGATAAAGATATTTCCACTGAATACTCAGCCTTGATGAGTAAGGTAATGAGCAATGGAAATGGTTTCGTAAAATTTCCAATTAATGAACCTGCTGAAGGAAAGAAAAAAAGCCAGGTAGAGGAATACCTTGAATTCTATAATGGCGAAGGAGTTCAACATGTTGCCATTGCAACTAATAATATTATTGAAACGGTTACAAACTTACAAAGCCGGGGTGTAGAATTCTTAAAAATTCCCGCAAGTTATTATGCTGAAGTTTTAGATAGGGTAGGGCATATTGATGAAGATTTGAAACCTTTAAGTGAGTTGGGAATATTAATTGACAGGGACGATGAAGGCTACCTTTTACAGATTTTTAGTAAGCCTGTGCAAGACAGGCCCACTTTGTTTTTCGAGATCATTCAACGCAAAGGGGCAAAAAGTTTTGGCAAAGGAAATTTTAAAGCATTGTTTGAAGCTATTGAAAGAGAACAGGAGCAAAGAGGAAATTTATAAATGGTGACAGATAAAAAGGTGAAAGGGAAAGGTCGGTATTCTTTTTCACTTTTAATGTTACACATAACTCTTATAAAAGTATAATAGCTAACTTGTTAAAACCTTGCTGATTGATTTGCTTCTTCAATAAAAACAATATTTTTACGTTATGGGATAGTAAAAGATCCTAAATCTTTTTATAAATGAAAAACTGCGTCCTAAAAAATCTTCTTGTTGTGCTAATTCTTTGCTCCATAACGGGCATTTCTTTTTCTCAAACTGCCTATAATGATTACAGAAAAGCATCTTTAAAAACGGCGGATATTTTTAATAAAAAAGAAGATACAATCAAAAAAGAGTTTGTAAAAAAAGGATTACAGTGGCCTGCAAAATATGTGTACATACGCTCTTTTAAATATGACGCCTTATTAGAGGTTTGGGTAAAAAATGATTTTAAAGAGCAATACAAACTTTATAAATCGTACAAGGTATGCATGCAAAGCGGTACCATGGGGCCCAAAAGATTGCAGGGCGATTACCAGGTGCCTGAAGGATTTTATCATATAAATGAGTTTAATCCGAACAGCATGTACCATCTCTCCCTGGGTCTAAATTATCCGAACGCATCGGATAGAATTTTAAGTGATTCATTAAGGCCGGGTGGAGAAATTTATATTCATGGAAGCTGTGTTTCTGTAGGATGTATACCGGTTACCGATGCTCAAATTGAAGAGTTATATATTATTACCAGCTATGCTAAAGCTAATGGGCAGGATTTCATCCCGGTACATGTATTCCCTGTAAAATACAATGTAAAAAAATCTATGGAATATTTAAGTACCACTGCTAAAAAGAATTACGCAATACATCAGTTTGCTTTACAACTAAGAGTGGCATTTGATAAGTTTGAGGAGAAAAAGCAAGTTCCTGTTGTAATGATCAATAAGAAAGGCCAATATTTATTTGATTAGCTTTAATTGCATCATCATTTTTCATCAAAATTTGAACTGTATCTTGTGTTTTTTGTTCAAGCACTATGCATTTCATTTTTGTTAGGGTCTCTATAATCGCCTGATTATAATGACGAATGGTTAATAAAGTAAGATCTTTTTCTATCTGCACATCAAAAATTTCAGACGCTTTAAATGCAAGTGTTTCAATTTTTTCAGGGAGGTCATCCATACAAATTAATATGCTTATAGCTCCATTTTGAGTAAGGTTTGGTTTTATGTTGAGGTCCGCAAAAATTTCATATAATCTTATCATTGGCTTTTCTCCAACAAAAGAAAAATCTTTTGAACTTAAATTAATTAAAACCTGCTTTTGTTTAAGCACAAAAACCGGAGGCAGATTGTGAACACTTTTATTGCTGATAACAGTTCCCGGTGCATCAGGATTTAAAAAGCTGCGAACATGTAAAGGGATATTTTTATTGTGTAAAGGCTTAATTGTTTTTGGGTGAATAATTTGTGCTCCATAGTAGGCCATTTCTATTACTTCATTATAACTAAGTGTGCTGATAAATTCAACATCAGTAAATTCTTTGGGGTCAGCATTCATTACCCCTTCCACATCTTTCCAAATGGTAAGGCTTTCCGCGTTTATCATATTTGCAAATAATGCAGCAGTATAATCACTTCCTTCACGGCCTAA
>JBBJOK010000232.1:3367-5143 GCA_037721545.1 Chitinophagaceae bacterium | reverse complement strand
CTGTATTTCTTAATAATATCATGCGAATTTTTCAGCGAAGCCTGCTGATCAGTAATTAACTGACGGGTTTCTGCAGGAATTTCTGCATCCGAAGCAAGCGCCATTTTATATGCTTTTTGTGCAGCATCTTCTCCAAATTCACAATTCTCTAAAATTGCTTGACGATCTTTACCGGTAAATATTGCTTTGGCATCCATCCAAATTCTATATAGTTTACCGCTATTTGTTGTACCAGTGGATGGTTCTCCACCAAGTCGTGTTACTTCTTCAACCAATGCAGATTTGTATTTACGGCTTTCATCTGCCATTTTATGAAATATAGCCTGGAGATCCACATCTTCCGATTTGGTTTCATCTGCAGCTTTTTCATATCCAACAACTCTATCATTGTTGATTTCTACAAGGTCATTTAAAACCTCTACTAATTCGTCGTTTGATGTTGTCATAATAATTAATTTTTTTTTATCCATTCCCTAAAACTATGCCAGTACTTCTCAATCGTAAAAAATTAATCTTAAGAAAATTAAAGTCCAAATTCTCCTTCAAATGGGGAAAAAATTCTACTCACAATTTTAATTTCTTTTTATAAGTAGTATAATGCAAACATTGATTGTAGGGTTATCACTATACATTTTCTATTCCCATAATGCAGATACATATTGTCCGTCATCAACTAAACTTTGAATTGCCTTTTTAACCGCATCTGCATCTTCCTTGTAAGTAACACCAAACCATTGTGCAGTAGTAGGTATAACTTTTATGATCCCTTTGCCCTCATTTATAAATTCATCTCCTACAATTGGAATAAAAAATTCAGCTTTAGGGTCGTGCGCTTTATTTTTTAAAAAGTCCTGGAATAATTTATCGATAAAAGAAAAAACAGAAGGATCGAATCCCCAGAAATTCATGCTCGCTTTTGAATTTACGGGTACATCGTGTATTCCATCGCTTTCTTCATAAACAATTGTTTCATCTTTTTTATAAATTTTGGTTCTTTCATTAATGCTAACCAGGTTATTTTCAGCATCCACCTCACAAACACCCCTGCTGACTGTTCCATTTTGAGAAAGCGTTTTTGCCAACTCATACCCAATGATGCAATGTTTATCCGGCGCAACTTCATTATTCAAAAATGCAGCTGCCTTTTCAAATGCATCTCTTCCATAAAAATCATCAGCATTAATTACAGCAAAAGGCTCTTTAATTACATCTTTTGCGCACAAAACCGCATGTGCTGTTCCCCATGGTTTAGTACGTTCACCAGGTATCGCAAAATCCCTCGTATAATCTGTAAGGTCCTGATCAACATATTCTGTTTTTATTTTACCATTTAACTTAGATTCAAATATTGATTTGAAATTTTCTTCAAATTCTTTACGAATTACAAAAACTACTTTGCCAAAACCAGCTCGAATAGCATCATAAATAGAATATTCCATAATAGTTTCTCCGCCAGGGCCAAATGATTGTATTTGTTTCATACTTCCATACCGACTAGCCATACCCGCTGCTAATATTAAAAGTGTTGGTTGCATATAATTTTTAATTTAGAAAATGTAAACCTTATACATTTGGTGCGAAAATAACAAGAAAGTTTTATGCCATAATACTTACAATGATTGAACAGCTGGATTTAAAAAAAATAAATGTAGAGTTAGATAATATTGAGAACGAACTCATTTTATCAAAAAAAATTTTCCTTTCAATTTTGAGACTCGATAAAATACATCCTGAAATATCAGGAAATAAATTCTTTAAACTTTATTATTTTTTAGA
>JBBJOK010000232.1:0-3267 GCA_037721545.1 Chitinophagaceae bacterium | reverse complement strand
AAATACATCCTGAAATATCAGGAAATAAATTCTTTAAACTTTATTATTTTTTAGACCAGGCAATTCAACAAAAAAAGAAAGTCATCACATTTGGAGGTGCTTTTTCGAATCACTTAACAGCTACGGCTTGTGCATGTAAAAATTATGGGATAAAATGTATAGGTATTGTGAGGGGGGAAGAGCCAAAAAATCTTTCTCACACTTTATTATTTTGTATGGAGCAGGGAATGCAATTGGAATTTATCAGCCATGAAAAATACATAAGAAAAAACGAGAAACATTTTAAAATACAACTAACAGATAAATTTGGAGATCATATTCTAATACCGGAAGGCGGATATAGCAAAGATGGTGTTACTGGCGCTGCATTAATATCTAATTTTTATCAACCAGAAAAATTTGATTATATCTGCTGCTCCGTAGGGACTGCTACCACTTTAGCAGGTTTAATAAATTCTAGCCCTTCCCTAAATCAAAATTTTTTAGGATTCAGTGCAATCAAATCTTATCCTGATTTTAAAAATAGAATTGAATACATACTTGAAAAACCTTTAGATAAAAATATTACTCTTTTTGAAGATTATCATTTTGGTGGATATGCAAAAAAAACAGCTGAACTTTTATTATTTATGAACCAATTTTACGAAGCGTTTGCGGTACCAACTGACTTTGTGTACACCGGTAAAATGATGTTTGGTGTTTTCGATCTTATTAATAAAAATTATTTCCCGAAAGAGAGCAGAATCATTTGCATTCACACAGGGGGTTTGCAGGGTAATTTATCCTTACCAACGAATTCCTTGAACTTTTGATTTCTCTTAACAGTCATTTATCTTTAATTTGTAAATAACTTTTTTTCATCATAAGTTTAGAAGGCCGTTTCCAATACTATGCAGAAATTTTTTATTGTATTTGTTATCCTTTTCTTTTCTCTAAAATTATTTGCACAGGATACATTGCCAAAAGTATCTGTAACGAATATCAGCAACAACATTCTTATTTCATGGACAAATCCTTTTGTTACACTTACCACTATTAATATTCAGCGATCATATGATAGTACTAAAAATTTTTCCACCATTGGAAGTGTATTGGATGTAGCAAATAAAAGAAATGGGTTACTTGATGCTAAGCCACTATCCTCTAATATGTTTTACAGGCTGTTTCTTTCTTTTGAAGGGGGTACATACATTTTTACAAAATCTACACGCCCGATAAAAGATACTAACAAGGTGCTTTCTGATATAAATAGGTTTCAGCAAAGCTTTGTAAATACTTGGTTTGTTCCTTCAAGATTAATTTATACGGGCAAGGATAACAATATTATTATTTCTCTTCCTGATGCACTTAAGAAAAAATATTCTATTAAGTTTTTTGAAGAAAACGGAATGTTGATATTTGAGCTAAATAAAATTTCAGAACCTTATTTAACACTGGAAAAAGCAAATTTTCTACATGCAGGTATTTTTGATTTTGAATTGTACGAAAACGCTGTATTGGTTGAAAAACATAAGATATATGTTCCTAAAGACGGAAAGCCGGTACCAACCGGCGAGGAACAGGGAAAAAATCCATTTAAATAATATCTACATTAAATATTTCAGCAAAGTGCTTTTTCAATTTATTTTTTACCTCTTCTAAATTTATTTTTTGTTTCAACTCTTTTTCCATTGATGTTACCTGCTTACCTTGTATTCCACAAGGAATAATATTTTCGAAATAACTTAGATCAGTATTTACATTTAATGCAAAACCATGCATAGTTATCCACCTGCTGCAACGTATACCCATAGCACAAATCTTCCTTTCTTTTCCTGGCACACCTGGCTCAAGCCATACTCCTGTTTCCCCCTTACTTCTCTGCCCATCTAAATCATATTCAGCAATTGTTGTTATAATAACTTCTTCAAGGTCTCGTAAATATTTGCCAATATCTGTATAAAAATTTTCAAGGTCTAGTATGGGATATCCAACAATCTGCTCCAAACCATGGAATGTGATGTCACCACCCCTATTGGTTTTAAAAAATTCAATTTCTTTTTTTTCCAATTCTTTTTCATTTACTAAAATATTATTCATGCTGCCGCTTTTACCCAATGTATATACTGCGGAATGCTCGCAAAAAAGTAGATGGTTTGTTGTTGTGAGTTGTGAGTTGTGATTTCGAAAACTATCAGGAGTGAGTAATTCAGGTGTAAGGTTTCTAATTTCGGATTTAATAACGCGGTTTTTATTTACAATATCCTCCTGATAACCCCATGCAGATTTATAATCAATTATGCCCAGATCTTTAAATATTACCTTCTGCTTATTCACTACAAAAAATTAATTTGCAAAGATAGTTGAGAAAAAATGTGATGCATTCTAAAAAGTTTTATGCCTAATACATATTTTAATTTTAAAGAGTTTAACGTCCATCAGGATAAAAGCAGTATGAAGATCTGCACCGATGCATGTTTGTTTGGAGCCTACATTGCACAAGCAATGTCAACCAAGGAAAGTTCAGTTCTAAATTGTTTAGATATTGGAACAGGCACTGGATTACTATCATTAATGTATGCTCAAAAAAATGCTGACACCATTATACATGCTGTAGAAATTGAGAAAAATGCTTATATACAGGCGAAAGAAAATTTTGAAAACTCAAAGTGGAACAATCGACTTACAATATTTCATACTGATATTAAGGATTTTATTTTTGAGAAACCGTATAACCTGATAATCTGCAATCCCCCTTTCTACGAAAACGATTTATTATCCCCTAAAGAAAAGCAAAACCTTGCCAGGCATGAGAAAGGCTTAACGCTTAAAGAACTTATTCGTATTATTAAGATTGACCTTGCAACTAATGGGCTTTTTGCCATACTCATTGCTTATCACAGAGAAAAATATTTTGAAAGTTTGGCTAAAGAAAATAACTTATTTGTAAATGAAAAATTATTAATAAAGCAAACCCGCTCACACAATTTTTTTAGAGTAATAATGTTGTTAAGCAATAGTAATACTGCCCTAACAACAAAAGAGTTAACTATTAAAAATAATGAGGGGAATTATACAAACGAATTCATATCCTTACTGAAAGATTATTACTTAAAGTTATAAACACATTACTATTAAATTACTGCCTTTTACTATAAGCCCGCATATTCTTTCATGTACTGATAAGGCTTTGTCAGCTTACCTCCTTTAACAATTGTTGCATTATTCAATAATTTGGAACTTCCGGTTATGATATCTTTAAAAATATATTTTAATATTTGTTCCCCA
>JBBJOK010000231.1:3725-5157 GCA_037721545.1 Chitinophagaceae bacterium | reverse complement strand
TACACAATCCTTCATCGCAATTGGCGACATCTACATTGGGAAACGGATATCATAGCTACCAAAAATTCCCGATTACATTTTATTGAAGTTAAAACACGGCGTACCACAACATTCGGCCATCCTGAAGATGATGTAAGTAAGAAAAAAATAAAAAACTTAATGGGGGCTGCTGAAGAATTTTTATTGCTTTATCCTGATTGGAAATTGATTCAATTTGATATACTATCTATTACGCTGGAAAAAAATAAACAGCCACAATTTTTTTTAATAGAAGATGTGTCTCTATAAAGGAGCCATATAAACGGTTATTGAAAATTAAACCTTGACATCAATTTTCTTTATAATGATATTACCCAGTAAAACTCTTTCTTTTAATTTCTCTACCCATTTGTAGGTTGCAGGACAATGAACAAGATTTTGCCTGTGCAAGTGCATATAATCTTTCATCCTTTTTTTTGAAAGATGAGGAAACTCTGCACAATCTAATGGGCGAATTGCATAGATGGAACACATGTTTGTTTGCCTGTCAAGAAACTGGCAAGGCTTTCTAACATTCATCCAATCGTTTTCACCTTTATCAAAGTACAACCACTTTGTTTTAAATTCTTTTATGGTCATATTAAAGTGTGCAGAAATTCTTTTCAGGTCAGGGTATTTAAAGGTTGGACTCATTGTTTTACAACAATTACCACAACTAAGGCAATCAGTTTCTGCCCATACTTCTTTATCCATTTGTTCTGATATAATATCAAGATTTTTTGGTGGATTATTTTCTGTACGGGTTAAAAAATATCTTAATGATCTTGTGGTTTGTAGTACTTTTTTTCTAAAGTGACGGATATTTATGGGCTCCATAGGTTTAAAACAATTAGAAATAGCTTTAGTTGAATTTGATCATAAAAACTAAAGTTTTAAAAGTACCATTTAATTTAATCTATATTCAATTTTAGTTTAAAAGCATTACACACAAATGTGGAAATCTTACAAGCAAGGGTTTAAGCAATATTTGCAATTAGAAAAATCTTTATCAGATAATACAGTGCAGGCTTATATGCAGGATACAGAAAAGCTAACGCAATATCTATTATTGATCAATACAGAAAAAACTCCCCAACAAATTGAACTTAATGATCTTGAAAAATTTGTGAAGTGGATAAGCGAATTGGGAATGACCCCATCAAGCCAGTCGAGGATCATATCAGGCATAAAGAATTTTTATAAATTTTGCCTGCAGGAAGAAATTGTAACCAAAGATCCTACTGCATTACTGGAAGCGCCTAAATTAAAAAGAAGCTTACCTGATGTATTGAGTTTTGATGAAATTGAAAACATAATTTCGGCCATTGACTTAAGTACACCCGAAGGCGTTAGAAATAAAGCGGCAATTGAAACGCTTTATAGTTGTGGTTTACGGGTTACTGAATTAGTAAAT
>JBBJOK010000231.1:0-3625 GCA_037721545.1 Chitinophagaceae bacterium | reverse complement strand
ATTATGGAAGGCAGGAGCAACTTCAGAAATGTTTTTAACACGTTTACGATAATTTTTAAACATACTCATCCACTTTAATTTTAGCACACCTAATATCCCTTCCTTTACAATTCCCTTATTCATTTTTGATAAACCATATTCCCGGTCTACAAAAGTAATAGGCACCTCTTTAATTGTAAATCCAAGCTTCCAGGCCGCAAATTTCATTTCTATCTGAAATGCATACCCAACAAAGCTTATGTTATCCAGGTTAATTGCTTCCAGTACTTTTCTTGTATAGCAAACAAACCCTGCTGTGGGGTCTTTTACAGGCATCAAGGTGATTATCCTTGTGTAAAGGGATGCCCCTTTTGAGAGCATCACTCTGCCACGGGGCCAGTTTTCTATCCGTCCATTCTTAACATATCTTGATCCGATGGAAACATCTGCCCCGCCAGTGCTGCACGCTTTATAGAGCTTATCAAGCTCATGAGGATTGTGAGAAAAATCAGCATCCATTTCAAAAATGTATTTATAGCTTTTGGCTAATGCCCAATTAAAACCATAAATGTATGCTGTTCCCAATCCCAGCTTACCAATTCTTTCTTCAAGAAATAATTGTCCCTGATATTTTGAGAATAAAGATTTGACTATATCGGCTGTTCCATCCGGTGAGCCATCATCAATAATAAGAACATGAAAATTTTGCTCAAGGGAAAAGACTACCTGCAAAATATTTGCAATATTTTCTTTTTCATTGTATGTAGGTATGATGAGAAGTTTATCCAACCCGGAGAATAATTAAAATAAATTTACGAAAATTATCAGAAACCTTTTTCCATATCGTTTATCTAAAGAAAATTATTGTTTTTTTAAGAGTGTCCGGTTGAGTATTTCAGTTAGTTTTTGTTTGGTATGTAAGGGAAAATCTCCTTTCATCATCCAGTCGTAATATTGAGGTTCGGCTTTTAAAACTTCAGTCACCGATCGCCCCTTGTACTTACCGAAGTTAAATACCTCTATATCGTTCTCAATCACCATTCTTCGGGCAAAATCAACAATCTTTTCTTCACCCGTAAATTCAAGGATAGAATCCAAGGTATTACCCAGGTTTTGATAACGAAGGGTTTGTGCCTCCAATATTTCCCAAGTTGCAGTAGCATCGGCTTCGGCGCTGTGAGCATCACATAATTGCTTATTGCAATAGAACTGGTAGGCAGCTCCTAAAGTTCTTCTCTCCATCATATGAAAAACATGTTGCACATCTACCATTCGTCTATTGCTCATATCTATCTGAATACCTGCTCTCAAAAATTCTTCCATTAAAAGTGGTATATCAAACCGGTTTGAATTATATCCTGATAGATCTGAAGTATCGATAAATTGTTTTAACTCATTTGCCACCTCTTTAAAGGTGGGTGAATCTTTTACCATCTCATCGGTAAAACCATGAATATCTGATGAACCCTGTGGAATTGGGATTTGTGGATTTAAAATTTTACGTTTAACCTGCTTAGTTCCATCAGGCATAATTTTTACAATAGCTATTTCTATAATCCTATCGGATGATAGATTTACTCCCGTTGTTTCAAGATCTATGAAAGCTAAAGGTCGGTTGAGTTGGAGAGGCATTTATTTTTAGTTATTTAAATTGATTTTAAAAAATCGGTGGCCATCAAGTCATTGATCATGAGAAACAATAACTATTAATTTTTAATTTTTGACTATTTCTAAAATATCTAATCCGTCATAATTTCCGCTACTCATAAGCAACAAATTTGAATTAGAATAATTTTCCTTTGACAAAATATTCCCAAGCGTTTCTTTTGTGTTTATAACTATTATATCTTTTTTTGAGAATCCCCGTTTAACCATTTCCGGTAGCAGTTCGGGCATTCTTTTTAGTTCCAAAGCATGGCTCGAATAAAAAATGATTGCTGTATCAGCATTATCCATAACCCCATTATATTCTTTCATAAAATTCTCATTGAGGCTGCTATAGGTATGTAGTTCTAAAACTGCTATTAATCTTCTATTTGGGAATTGCTGCTTGACGGCATCAATGCTGGCTTTTACCTTACTGGGGGCATGTGCAAAATCACGATAGATATTATAGTTATCATTTTCAGTTACCAATTCCAATCTTTTTGCTGCGCCTTTAAAATTGGCGATGGATTTAATAAATACCTGTACACCCACACCTAACTCTTTACACACCAAGTATGCTGCATGTAAATTTAATAGATTGTGATTGCCGAACACTCTTAACGCTGAGGATTTTTGTCCTTCAATTATCACTTCAGTTTTACCATCATCAATAAAATAAGTAGGTAAACTATATGGTTCATACCTAATATCTGATCTTTTATTTTTATCAATCAATTTACTTAACGTTTCGTCAGATGCATTATAGATCAACACGCCTTTTGGTTCTATTGTATTAACAAATATTTTGAATTGTTCAAGGTAAAAATCAAACGTTGGAAATACGTTGATATGATCCCAGGCTATACCGGTAAGTACAGCTATATTAGGAAAAAGGAAATGAAATTTTGGCCTTTTATCAATAACACTCGCCGGGTATTCATCCGCTTCGCAAATAATAATTGGGGCATCAGATATATTTACACTTTGTTCAAATCCATGCAACGCAGCGCCCACCAGGTAATCAAAATCTTTATCAGCATTTTTTAGCACATGCATTACCATTGATGTTGTGCTGGTTTTTCCATGGCTTCCGCCTATGGCAACCCTTATTTTATCTTTACTTTCCTCAAATATATATTCCGGGAAAGAATAAATTTTTAAACCTAACGCTTTTGCTTTTTGTAATTCCGGATTATCTTCCTTAGCATGCATTCCTAAAATAATTGCGTCTAAATTGGCTGTAATTTTATTAACATCCCACCCCATTTTTTGGGGCAAAATATTTTCTTTTTCAAGAGTAGACCTGGAAGGTTCAAATATTTCATCATCGCTACCGGTTACAACATAGCCCTTTCTTTTAAGGGATATTGCCAACTGGTGCATTACACTACCCCCAATAGCTATAAAGTGAACATTCATGTATTGAAAATTAAGGAAATTATAGATTTATTACTGTTTTTAACAATAGATTCATTTATTTATGTATTTTGGAATTTATTGCTCGAAGCATATACATTAACTTTGTATCTGAATCAATGCAAATTACCTTAACTAAACAACTAAATAAAAATCGATGAAAAAATTAATCTTTACTATTTTAATAGTATCTTTTGTTTCCGCTATCTTCAGTTCATGTAGTAGCAGCAGAAGAAGCCGTTCAGGCTGCCCAATGAGCCAGAATATTATTCACTAAGATTTTTACATTCATGAATTGGATTAACCTAACCCAAGAAGAACAACTTCAGCAAATTAAAATAAATTCAAAAAATAAGCCGCAGGCTATTTTTAAACATAGTACCCGTTGTTCGATAAGCAGCATGGCCAAAAACAGGCTTGAAAAAAGTGCTCAACCCGATGAAATAGATTTTTATTTTTTAGATCTCATAAAATACAGACCTATATCTAATAAAATCGCTGAAATTTTTAAGGTTTATCATGCTTCTCCCCAAATTCTCCTTATAAAAAATGACGAATGTGTTTATGATGAAAGTCATTCCGG
>JBBJOK010000021.1:0-19608 GCA_037721545.1 Chitinophagaceae bacterium | reverse complement strand
AGCGCACACGTCTGGGGGGCGTGGGGTCGCAAGTTCGAATCTTGTCATCCCGACACAGCGAAAGATCAAAATCCGCTAAAAGCCAGTAAAATCAAGGTTTTACTGGTTTTTTATCCCCATTTCATATCAAAATAATACAAAGAAAAACAAAACTCTGGTGAGTTATTCGGTGAGTCACCGTCGCATAGGTTGATTCTGTACATTTACAGAACCAGCGCAGATTACAGCGTTACTGGTAGTACTGAGGAGAATGCATTTTTTAATTAAAACAGTGAGTAATGAAGACTACCAACACATTCGGTGTTCAATTTATCATTAGGATTAAGAAAACCGACCCAACACAGGCTCTTATTTATGCCCGAATTACAGTTAATAGTAAACGTCTTGAAATCTCCTTAAAGCGGATTATCGACCCCCTTACCTGGCTTTATTCCGCTGAATCCGTTAAGGGTACTTCAACAGAAGTACGGCAGTTAAATAAATTTATCGAAGAGACACGTTATAAGCTTAGAGAATGTTATCAGGAACTGCGAATGCAAAGCAAACTTATTACGGCAGAAGCAGTCAAAAATTTATTCCTTGGGGAGGAAAAATCAGAAAATACT
The DNA here is from genome assembly GCA_037721545.1 of Chitinophagaceae bacterium. Classification (GTDB taxonomy): domain Bacteria; phylum Bacteroidota; class Bacteroidia; order Chitinophagales; family Chitinophagaceae; genus Ginsengibacter. The sequence continues at coordinate 19,003 of JBBJOK010000021.1, read as the reverse complement.
TTGTGTTCTTTAATGGATTACCATAATGAAAACATGAATGGTGTGCTTGCCTGGGGGACCCTTAAGAACTACTTTACCACTAAAAAATATGTATTACTTTTTTTAAAGAAAAATTTTAAGACCAATGACATTTATCTCTCTGACCTAAGCTATCAATTCATAACAGAATTTGAGTTTTTCCTAAGAAAAACCATCCCTTTGGATGAATCAAACCCATTGGGAAATAATGGGATAATGAAGCATATTGAAAGGCTTAAAAAAATTGCGAGGTTAGGTGTAATGATGGAATGGATGCCGAAACACCCTTTTGAAAGATTTCGACTTCGTTTTCAAAAAACTGAAAGAGATTTTTTAACTACTCAGGAATTAACGTTACTTGAAAATTTTTCCTTTTCAACAGAAAGGTTAAACCGAGTAAAAGACCTTTTTGTATTTAGCTGTTATACCGGGCTTGCCTACATTGACCTGTTTAACCTGACCCCATCCAATCTATGCATTGGAATTGACGGAGAATATTGGATTAAAACGTTTCGTCAAAAGACAGAAGTTGCGGTTAATGTCCCCCTATTGCCCCAGGCATTGAAGATTATAGAAAAATATAAAAACGATCCAATAGTTGTAAACAAAAATGCTTTGGTTCCATTATTCTCCAATCAGAAAGTAAATCAGTATTTAAAAGACGTTGCTAAGGAATGCAAAATTCAAAAATATATAAACTTCCATTTAGCACGACACACCTTTGCCACAACGGTAACACTAACTAATGGAGTTCCTATTGAAACTGTAAGCAAAATGCTTGGACATACAAAGCTTAGTACAACGCAGGTATATGTACATATTTTACAGAAAAAAATAAGCGATGATATGAATATTCTGCGAAAGAAATTTAAAGATATGGAAGACGAAAAAAAACTACACTTAACAGCGTTAAGCGGTTAGTAGGGTTTACTTGATATAGAATATTTAAAGCGAAGATTATGCAGCGAATGAATTGTGAGGAAGCAAAGAAAATTGACATAGTAGATTATCTTTCATCATTAGGATTTCAACCCCAAAAGATAAGGGGAAATGATTACTGGTATTTGTCTCCATTCAGAATAGAAAAAGAACCCTCTTTTAAAGTAAATAGAAAGTTTAATGTCTGGTACGATCATGGGCAGGGAAAAGGAGGAAACCTGGTTGATTTTGGTGTATTATTTTACCAAATTCCAGTGAATGAATTACTACAAAAAATAGGTACAAATAATTTTTCTTTTCACCAGCAAATTGGAAAAGTTTCTCAAAGAGAAAAGGCTGGTGAAAAAGAAAAGATAACTGTAATTAGGGTTAAACACGGGATTACGTTTTTACCGCTTAGAGAATACTTACAAAAAAGAAAGATTTCAATAAGAATTGCTGATGCTTATTGCAGGGAAATTGACTTCCAATTGTATGATAAAAAACATACAGCAATTGGCTTCCAAAATATTGCCGGAGGGTATGAATTAAGGAATGAATATTTTAAAGGTGGCAGCAGTCCAAAAGACATTACTTTGATCTCTTCCAAATCCTCAAAAGAGATACTGGTCTTTGAAGGATTTTTTAATTTTTTATCCTGGCAGGCAATCCATCAGAAAAATAATTTACTGTCAAAATTGCAACCCAATTTTCTTGTTCTCAATTCGCTTTCCTTTTTTGAAAAGGCAAAAGAAATTTTGCAAAAGCATACTTCTATTCATCTGTACTTGGATCGGGATGCATCTGGAATAAAGGCAACAAAAGAAGCTTTGTCACTATCTGAAAAATACCTTGATGAGAGTTATAAATATAAAAACCATAAAGACATCAATGACTATTTGGTAAAAGAATATCAAAGACAGGAACAGAGTCAGCGGATAGGTAGAAGACTTTGAAGTTTCTGTAGCCAGCTATGTTTTGGTTATACCAAAACGCTGGCTCTATTTCATCCCGCTGAGGCGGGATTCATAGAGAATTGTGACAGACATTAAATGAGGAGTATGACAGTTGTGGCAAATAAGATCATCAAAAACAATAAAGGAGGCAGACCTAAAAAAGCTGTGAAGAAAGACCAGTTGCTTGGCGTAAAATGCAGTTTGATTGAAAGAAAAGTTATAGAAAGTAAGGCGGGATTAAGTAATACAAGTGTCTCCGAATATTTAAGGAAGCTCGGGTTAAGCGGAAAAATTGACATGAGGATAAAAGTCCTTTCAAAGGACATTTTACAATTCAAAGGGACACTCAATCACCTTGCAGCAAACCTTAACCAGGTTGCCAAAAAACGGAATATGAATGATGAATTAAATGCCCTTGAAAGAGCCGCTTTAGAACAACTTTCTAAGGAGATAAAATTGCTTGCTAATGACCTTAAAAAATCCTTGTCATGATTGGCAAAGTAATAATAGGAAAATCGTTTAGAGGATGCATCAGTTATTGCATGGAAAATAAGAAGCTAACTGAGGTAGATAATTTAATTCAAAGGAACCGGGCAGAAGTGCTTTTGTTTAATCAATGTTATGGGAACACAAAAGAATTGATCCAGCAGTTTAATGAAATAAGACAACTCAATTCCAAATTATGTAAACCTGTTTTACATATTACTTTAAGCATGGCTCGGGGTGAGAAATTAGAAAAAGGCAGCCTTATAAATATGGTACAGGATTGCGCCAACCATTTTGGGTTTTATAATAACCAGTTCATTGCGATTAACCATAATGATACAACCCACCAACATCTTCATATTGTAGCGAACCGTATCGGCTTCGATAAAAAAACGGTAAGTGACAGCAACAGTTATAAAAAGATGGCTGCCTATTGCAGGCAAATGGAAGTAAAGTATAATTTGAAGCAAGTATTATCTCCCAAAAGATTTTTAAATAAAGAATTACGCCAAATCCCAAGAGTAGATGCAAGAAAAGAAGCTATTAAAAATGATATTCAGAATGCATTATTAGTATCTAAAACTTACCCTGATTTTGAAAGAGAATTAAACCTAAAAAATTATCAAATTATAAAAGCCAGAGGAATAGCATTTATTGATAATAAAGGGGTGTATATAAAAGGTAGCTCGGTAGGATATTCCTTAGCGACTATTGAAAAAATATTACAACAATCACCGGTACAAAAACAGGTATTTATTTCTGGCCAACAACAAAAAGATAGCTTCATTAAAACTCGATTGCAATACCAGGCATTAAGCCAGATTAAAGGATTATCCAAAGAGATTAAAACTGGCGCTGATAAATCCCTGGATATTTTATTAAAGCCTGCTATAACAAATGACCAATTACCCCATCAATTAATAAAGAAAAAAAAGAAAAAAAGAAAGGTTTTATCAATTTAAAATTATGTGATATGGATAGTGAGATCATTGAAACAGTGCTAACAGAAATATTAGGAGAATTAAAACAATCCAACGTTTTAAACAAAGAGAATAGCCTGACTCTTACCGAGAATAAAAATCGGTTAACCATTATTGAAAAAAAACTTGAAAGTAAAGATGAGATAAAGACTGTGGTGGATACCGTGCCCTTGGAACAAATTATGTCCAAGAGTATAAATAACATCAGTGCAATGATTGAGAAACGACCTGAGAAGGTAAGTCGCGAGTTTCGGATACTGCTTTTCCCTGAACATAATGCAAGAGAGTATTACCGGATTGTATTTGGGAGGATCATTTTTTGGTTGGTTATATTAGTTATAGCGAAATATGCATACTTATTAGGAAGTGATTTGATATCCAAAGGGAATGAAAGTCTGAAATACAAAAAAGCATGGGAAATTTTGTACAAGCATCAGGAAAAAGCAAATCAAAAAAAGATGTTAAGATTAATTGAGGACTATTAGTTCTAAAGTGTATTCAAGGGTTTGAAAAGATAGTTACAACTCATTATAATAGCTTTCTGCTATTAATAACTGTTATAATTATTATTTATTATCAGCAGCCTAAAGGTATTAGTATAGCCTAAAAGTTTTTTTAAATTTACGGATATGCTGCATTTTTGTAAGGACTTTCGGTTTTTTTTGAAAAACAAAACTTACTTTTGCTATCCTGTTGGCTAAAAAACGTTTCATATCATCCATTTTACTGTGTGCTTTTACAGTAATATTTGCACATAGCATTATACCTCATCATCACCATGACGACTTAAGGATTACACACCTCACCAACCAGCACGATGATCACCACGACGATTTAGAGCATAATTTTTTAGGTCAAGCTTTCTCACATTTCCAACATGAAAGCAATAACGACGTCATCTATCAAGCTGCTTCCCCGTCTTTCCAATGTTCAAAGATTGCCATTAATAAAGAGTCAATTTTATTTACACAATATGTTATCGGGCAACTTTTTAAGCCGCCTGTAATACACAGAGAGCACTCCTCATTTGCTTTTACTCCTTCCCTTTATTCGGCTTCAAGTCTGTTCAGAGGTCCGCCTATGGCTTAGGCATTAGTGTGCCTTTTCGTGTCCTTACCTCTCTTCAATTTCATTTTTTTATAACAGACTGTAGTCTTTAGCAATGCTGATTATTTATGCTTAATAAAATAATTCATTTCTCAATACACAATAAATTAGTTATAGGCCTATTTACACTTGCCCTCATTTTTTGGGGCATTTATTCTGCCTCAAAGCTCCCTATTGATGCCGTACCCGATATAACAGATAACCAGGTAATGGTGATAACAGTTACACCATCGTATGCTGCACAGGAAGTGGAGCGGCTCATCACTTTCCCTGTAGAACAAACAATGGCAAGTATTCCCGGTATTTCGGAAGTCCGATCCTTTTCCCGTTTTGGGCTATCACTGGTTACTGTTGTCTTTAACGAAGGCGTCGATATTTATTGGGCACGGCAACAAATTAATGAACGATTAGGTGATGCTGCCAAGCAAATTCCAGAAGGAGTTGGTACTCCTGAAATGGCTCCTGTAACCACAGGGCTAGGCGAAATCTATCAGTATGTTATTCGTCCCAAACCTGGGTACGAAAAAAAATATGACGCGATGGAATTGCGTACTATTCAGGATTGGACTATTAAACGGCAATTATTAGGCACACCTGGAGTGGCAGAAGTAAGTGGTTTTGGCGGATATGTAAAGCAATATGAGATAGCTGTAAATCCGGATCGGTTACATAGTATGAATGTAACAATCTCCGAAATTTTTGATGCCTTACAAAAGAACAACCAAAATACAGGAGGAGCCTACATTGATAAGAAACCAAATGCCTATTTTATACGAAGTGAAGGGTTGGTTACCAGTGTACAGGATATTGAAAAGATCGTTGTTAAACCTACCGAAACTGGCGTGCCTATTCTTATTAGGGATGTAGCAAAAGTACAATTTGGAAACAGCGTAAGATATGGTGCTGCAACCAGAAATGGAAAAGGAGAAATAGTAACAGGAATAGTGATGATGCTAAAGGGAGCAAATTCCTCTGAGGTAATAAAAGATGTAAAAGAGAAAATTGAACAAATTAAAAAAACCCTCCCTGAGGGTGTAGAAATAGAACCGTTTCTTGATCGAAAAAAGCTCGTTGATAATGCAATTAGTACGGTAGAAACAAATCTTATTGAAGGCGCTTTAATTGTCATTTTCATACTGATTTTGTTCCTTGGAAATCTTCGTGCAGGATTAGTAGTAGCCTCAGTTATCCCGTTATCCATGCTTTTTGCCATTTCAATGATGAACCTGTTTGGTGTATCAGGCAACTTAATGAGTTTAGGTGCAATTGACTTTGGTTTGATTGTAGATGGCGCTGTAATTATTGTAGAAAGTGTATTGCATGGGTTGATGTATTACAGACAGAAGAACAGGGCTTTGCTAACGCAGGAAGAAATGAACAATGAAGTACATAGTTCTGCCTCAAAAATGATGAATTCTGCGGTGTTTGGGCAAATTATTATTCTGATAGTTTATTTGCCTATCCTAGCATTGGTTGGTATTGAAGGAAAAATGTTTAAACCAATGGCACAAGCAGTAATGTTTGCCATTATAGGAGCCTTTCTTTTATCACTCACTTACGTTCCGATGATGTCTGCCTTATTCTTAAGTAAAAAAGCTGTACATAAAAGAAATTTTTCTGACAAAATGATGGACTTTTTTCAGAGGCTTTACAAACCTCTAATAACCCTTGCAATTCGCAGGAAATTTATGGTGGTAGGTATTGCGGCAACACTTTTCATAATAAGCATTTTCGCTTTCACCCGTATGGGAGGCGAATTCATTCCACAACTTGATGAAGGTGACTTTGCCGTAGAAACAAGGGTGCTTCTTGGCAGTTCAATCAGTGAGATCATTGAAGCTTCTACCAAGGCTCAGAAAATAATCTTAGAAAAATTCCCTGATGAAGTTGTGCAAGTCGTAAATAAGATTGGGTCTGGAGAAATACCAACAGATCCCATGCCTATTGAAGCAGGCGATATGATGATTATTCTTAAAGATAAAAGCGAATGGAAGAAGGCAAAAACGAGGGAGGAGCTTGCAGAAAAAATGGGAGAACAACTTTCCGTTATACCAGGCGTAACATTTGGTTTTCAGCAGCCTATTCAAATGCGGTTTAATGAATTGATTACCGGTGCGAAACAGGATGTGGTTTTAAAAATTTATGGTGATGATCTGGATGTGCTTTCGGAGCAGGCTGCCAAAGTAAGCAGCCAGATAAAGAATGTAGATGGCGTAGAAGATCTATACGTGGAAGAAATAACCGGGTTACCTCAAATACAAATAAAATATAACCGTGATAAAATTGCACAATACGCTTTAAATATCGAAGATATAAACCGTGTTATTAAAACTGCATTTGCCGGAGAATCAGCAGGTACTGTATATGAAGGTGAAAAACGATTCGAGTTGGTAGTTCGGGTTGATAAGGAAAGCAGGCAACGTTTACAGGATGTAAGCGATTTATATTTTAGTACTCCTAGTGGTGAACAAATCCCCTTAAACGAAGTCGCTACGGTTGAGTTTAAAAGCGGACCCAATCAAATTCAGCGGGATAATACAAAGCGGAGGATCACCATTGGTTTTAATGTTCGTAATAGGGATGTGGAAAGTATAGTAACTGATATTGAGCAAATCATTAATAGTAAAATAAAATTTCCTCCGGGATATTTTGTAACATACGGTGGCCAGTTTGAAAACCTTAAAGCAGCCAACAAAAGATTAGCTGTTGCTGTGCCGGTATCATTGCTGCTTATATTGTTGCTTTTATATTTCACATTTAATTCTATGAAACAAAGCCTGTTGATTTTCTCAGCAATTCCGCTTTCTGCCATTGGTGGAATATTTGCTTTGTTGATAAGAGATATGCCATTCAGCATTTCAGCAGGAGTAGGTTTTATTGCATTATTTGGCGTAGCCGTATTAAATGGGATTGTATTGATTGCAGAATTCAACCGGTTAAAAAAAGAGGGCATTACCGATATTAATGAACGGGTATTAACAGGAACGAGGGTTAGATTAAGACCGGTACTGATGACCGCGGCAGTTGCTTCTTTAGGCTTTTTACCAATGGCATTGTCCAATTCATCCGGCGCAGAAGTGCAGCGTCCCTTAGCAACAGTTGTTATAGGCGGATTAATTTCGGCTACTTTCCTTACGCTGGTAGTTTTGCCCGTGCTTTATATTTTATTTGAAAAGAAAAATAAAAAACCCATGTCATTAAAAACTTCTGTAATTACGCCAATTTTAATTTTAATTTTTGCTGGCTTCTTATTTCCTTTCGCATTAAGAGCACAGGATACCAGTAAAAATAATTTGAGAATATTAACCGTTCAGCAGGCAGTAGATGAGGCATTAAAAAATAATGGGAACATCCGGGCGGGTTATTTATCAGTTGACCTTCAAAGAGCCTTACGACGAAGTGCTGTGAATATTGAAAAAATGAATTTTTCAATAACAGGAGGTCAGATAAACAGCATTAAGCTCGATAACAATATTGCTATCACGCAAAGAATTGAAAATCCATCTGTTTATAGAAATCAATTGCGGTTGGCAGATGAAAAAATCAAAGGGAGTGTGTACGAGTTAGAAGTGACGCAGCTTGACCTTGCCGGCACTGTAAAAAAAACCTATTATCAATTAGTGTATTTTATTAATAAAAGAACATTGCTGCTAATGCAGGATACTTTGTATAGCAACTTGCTTAGAGCAGGTACTATCCGTTTTAAAACCGGAGAAGGCACCTTACTTGAAAAAGCAACATCAGAAGCACAATCACTTGAAGTAAAAAATAAAATGCAGCAAAATGAAATGGACATTATTATTGCTGAACAACAATTAAAAGCATTATTAAATACCAGGGATAATATTTATGCAGCGGATACTCTCATTACAAAAAAAGATATTCAACTGTCCGCAGACTTTAAAGCAATTGCAAATAATCCCATGTTGAAATATATGCAGCAGCAGATTGAAATAAATAAAAAAGAAACGGATGTGCAGAGAGCAAAGCGCCTACCTGATTTTTTTGCCGGATATTATAATCAATCTATCAGAGGTGTGCAAAATGTAAATGGTTTCGATCAGAAGTTTACAGGATTACACAGGTTCCAGGCATTGCAGGCAGGTATTGCAATTCCTATTTTACCCGGTGGCTATAAGTCAAAAATAAATGCAGCCAAAATCGACGAAAATATCGCAGCTGCAAAATTGGAGTATGAACAAATCACGCTTAACAGCCAATTAAATGTTTTGGTGCAGCAATATTTTAAACATAAGAGTGCTGTTGAATATTATGAAAATACTGCAATACCACAGGCTGATATGATAATTAAAAATGGAGAAAAAAGTTTTAAAGCCGGTGAGATAAATTATATCCAATATCAGCAAAGCCTTGCATCGGCGCATAAAATAAAAACTGATTATATAGAAAATATTTACCAGCTTAATATTGCATTGCTTGCAATTGAAAGCATTATTGGTATAAAATAAATTTAATTAATATGACGAAGACACATATCAATCTCTTGCTTTCATTGATTATCTCTGTAACGATATTATCCTGCGGAGAAAAGAAAGCAGAAACAACTGAAACGGAAACAAAAACTGAAAAAAAAGTTGCTGCCGATGAAGTGACATTAACAACTGAGCAATATAATGTAGCTGCAATACAATTGGGGAAAGTTGAAATGCGTAATCTTAGCAACACAATTAAAGTCAGTGGTGAAATTGATGTGCCACCACAAAACCTTGTTTCAATATCTGCGCCGCTAGGAGGTTATATTAAAAGCGCAGGTTTATTACCGGGTGAAGCTGTACGAAAAGGTCAGGTTATCGCTGTTATTCAAAACCCGGAATTTATAGACATACAGCAGGATTATCTGGAAAGTAAAAGCAGGCTTGTTTTTCTTTCGCAGGATTTAAAAAGGCAACAGGAACTTCGCCGGGAAGAAATAAATTCAGCAAAAGCGTTGCAGCAGGTTTCATCAGAATACAATATGCTACGTGCAAAAATGAATGCGTTAGAACAAAAACTATCCCTACTCGGAATAAGTTCCAGATCTGTTTCATCCGGCAGAATTTCAAAAACGGCAAATCTTTATTCGCCTATTACAGGGTACGTTACAGCAAGTAACATTAACATGGGCAAGTATGTACAGCCGAGTGATGTATTATTTGAATTGGCAAATAAAAACGATATGCATCTTGCCTTAAATGTTTTTGAAAAAGATGTGCGGCTTCTAAAAGTGGGACAAACAATCCGGTTTGCACTTTCAAATGAAGGCAGTTATGCTAGGGAAGCGAAAGTGTTTCTAATTGGTAAGTCAACCGAAGAAGGAGGAACTATTCCGGTGCATTGCCATTTGAATTACTCATCTGATCCTACTTTATTTCCAGGCATGTATGTAAAGGCATTGATAGAAACAACTTCCGATAATGTTCCGGCGTTACCTATAGAAGCGATCGTTCAATCAGAAGGAAAAGATTTTATTTTTATACAAACCGACACGGCTCAAAATAAATTTACTTTTAAAATGGTACCAGTTGTAAAAGGTACAGAACAGGAAGGATTAGTTGCTGTTACATTGTTTGTAAATTTTGATATGACTAAAAGCAAAATCGTTGTAAAAGGCGCCTATGCATTATTATCAGCAATGAAAAATGTTGGGGATGAATAAAATTTAAAAGATTAAAGTATTATTTGTTTCATCTTTTATTATAATTATCATGACCATTTCACAAACTTTTTTTTCCCGGCAGTTTCTGTGGGAAATAGTTCGCATTTTAATTGTTGGTATAGCTAGTCTTTTATTTTATTTCCAACTTATACCCTTGCCTGTACTGCTTGCTGCAATGGCATTCGGTCTTTACTCTTTAGTAAAAGTTGCAGCAACAGATTTAATAAAGGAACGAAAAATAGGCACAGAGATTTTCATTACTATAGCGGTAATCATCTCTGTTCTTGGTAAAGAATATCTTGCCGGATCGGTAGTGTTAATGATTATTTTGATTGCAGAATATATAGCAAGTGCAAGCGGTGAAAGGGCTAGAGCATCTATCAAAGAACTAATAGGTTCTGTTCCAAAAACTGCGATAGTGAAAAAGGATGGTAAAGAAGAAACTATACAAATAGATAATTTAAAAATTGGCGATATTATTTTGGTAAAAGCCGGAGAGAAAATACCGGTGGATGGTAAAGTAACAGGTGGTGCAGGTTCTGTCAATCAAGCCCCCATAACCGGAGAAAGTGTTCCGCAAGAAAAAGTTGTTGGCAGCGATGCATTTGCGGGAACCATTGTTGAATTAGGCGCACTTGATATTGAAATGACTAAAGCAGGAAAGGACACTGTTTTTTCCCGCATTATTACGCTAGTGGAGGAAGCTGAAGCTGAACAGGCGCCTATTGAAAAATTGACAGATAAAGTTGCGTCGTGGCTAATTCCAGTTGTATTTATTTTTGTGGGTGCAGTTTATTTTTATACCCGTGATGTAAGGCTTGTAATTGCATTGCTCATTTTTACTTCCCCGGCAGAATTAGGTTTAGCAACACCGCTGGTTACTATCGCCGCTATTGCCCGTGCCGCAAGAGAAGGTATTCTTGTAAAAGGAGGTAAATTTTTAGAAGAACTCGCAAAGGTTACTACAATTGTCTTTGATAAGACTGGAACATTAACGGTTGGAAGCCCAACAGTAAATCGTGTTGAAATAACAGATACAAATTTTGATGAAGCTCAGTTGGTTCAAATGGCTGCTGCTGTTGACAGACGTTCCAGTCATCCATTGGCAAAAGCAGTATTAACTTATGCAGACAAATTAAAACTTGCTTATGGTGAACCTCAAAACTTTGAAGTAATAAAAGGTCGTGGAGTTTCAGCAAAAGTGGATGGCAAGCAGGTTTTATTTGGTAATAAATCTTACATGGAAGAAAGCAAGGTGTCCATGTCACCAACTTCAGAAAATCTTACTGACACAGCTATCTACCTTTCAGTGGACAATAAATTAGCGGGCATTTTATATATATCCGATGCCATTCGTGAAGGTGCAAAAGAAATGATTGAAGAACTCAGAAATAGCGGAGTTAAAAATATTGTTATGCTTACCGGCGATAACCCCGAAACAGCCAAACATGTTTCCGGGCAGGTTGGTATAACAGACTTCAGAGCGAATTTGTTACCAGAGGACAAAATTAAAATTGTAAAAGAGCTTCAGGGCAAAGGTGAAAAGGTGGCGATGGTTGGTGATGGCATTAATGATGCCCCCGCACTTGTTCAGGCTAACATTGGAATTGCTATGGGTGCTATGGGTACAGAAGCAGCAATGGAAGCTGCTGACATTGTTTTGATGCAGGACAAGTTAGAAAAAATTGCAAGAGCGAGAGCCATAGCAAAAAGATCGTTCCGTACAATTAAAGAAAACATTATCGTTGGTGTAGGTGTGGTACATGTGATCGGCATTACTCTTGTATTAATGGGAATACTTGGACCAGTTCAGGCAGCAGCTATTCACTTGCTTCCAGATACATTGGTTTTTATCAATTCAATTAAATTACTAAAAGTCAAAATTTAAAACAATCAATTATTCAAATTATCAAAAATTCAAAAATGAAAACAATTAAATCAATTTCCTTCGCAGTCATATTATTTATTGCGGGTACTACAATTTCTTATGCACAGAAAGTTGCGCACATACATAAAGCTCCTCATGGCGGCATGATTCAGGAAGCAGGAAGTTATCACATTGAAATGGTACAGGACGAAAATAACCTAACCTTCTATCTACTGGATGCTAAATCAAAAACGCTTTCCAATAAAGCAGTTAAAGGGTCTGTTCTTTTTGAATTTCTGGGTAATAAAACAAAAGCTCCAGCATCGCTCAACAACAGTAGTAACAACGCTCTTATTGTATCCATCCCCAAAGCCAATACATTTGGATATTGCACCATTTCACTTAAAGTAAAAGGTAAAACAGTTAGTGCTAAATTTTTGAATGATACTGTATCAAAGGAAGATATTGAGCATGGGCATCAACATTAATTATAACAATTATTTCTTTAATTAAATTAAAATCAATCATGAAAAAAGTATTAACAATTACGATTATTCTTTCGGGTTTGCTAACTGCCTGTGCAGATAATTCAACTAACGAATCAGTTAATTCCACAGATACCATACAAACAATGAAGGTAGATAGCCCTGTTGTAATGACCGTAGACAGTACAAAAGCATCAAAAGAAAAAAGAGTAAAGGACAGTACCGATGCAGCACACGGTCATACACACTAACTCAGTAAATAATTAATTAGCCTTTTGTCATAGAAAGAAATCCTGTAAGAGAACTTTTTTGAATAAAAACAAAAAACTATTTATGAACCATAAAAAAATAATATCGCTTGTTATTCTGCTAATTCTATTTGGTGTTGGCAACTATGTTTTTGCTCATGGGGTGGATGAAGACACGCAAAGTTTCTTATCGGGAAATAGCGGTGTAGCCTTTGGTCCCTTCCTTTATATTGGTGCAAAGCACATGCTGACAGGTTACGACCACCTGTTGTTTTTAGTGGGCGTTATTTTTTTCCTGTACCGCCCAAAAGAAGTATTGCTTTATGTTAGCTTTTTTACGCTTGGGCATAGTACAACTTTATTGCTTGGTGTAATGGCTGACATTTCAATTAATTCGTATTTAATTGATGCTATCATTGCGCTTTCAATAGTATACAAAGGCTTTGATAATTTAGGCGGCTTCAAACGGTTTTTTGGCAAACAACCAAATACTAAAGCAGCCGTATTAATCTTTGGATTATTTCATGGCTTCGGGCTTGCCAGTAAATTGCAGGGTTTTAAGTTTGATAAAGAGGGTTTGTTAACCAATTTAATAGGCTTTAATATCGGCGTAGAAATAGGACAGTTTATTGCCCTTGCTTTTGTACTCATAATTTTCAGTTTGTGGCGCAGGCATACAAGCTTTCTTAAATTTTCAACTATTACTAATACTGCATTGATAGCCGCAGGATTTCTTCTTTTAGGTTACCAACTTACAGGTTATTTCACATCTTAAAAATTTTTACAATGGCAGAAATAGAACATCCGATATTAGAAAAAGCAAAAATCATCAAAGCAATTATCATATCATTAATTTTAGCAGCCCTCCTGCTGGTAGTAGCAGTATTACCCGCAGAATATGGAATAGATCCAACCGGTGCTGGTAAAGCTTTTGGTTTTAGCAGGCTTTATATTCCAGAAGATTCAACAGGTACTGCAGTCAGTCAAACAAATACGCAACAAACATTTCCTTTGATAAAGATGAGTAAAGCAGGCTCGGGACCCGAAGTTGCAAGACCGGCAGAAGCGGATAATCCTCCGCCTCCAAAACAATTAGAAGAACGTGAAGACAGTGTTCAGGTAACCGTACCCGCAGGAAAAGGAATTGAATACAAAATATATATGCTAAAGCATGGAAAGATGAAATATGAATGGACGACAGATAAAGGAGCTGTTTATTTGGATTTTCATGGGGAGGTGAAACAAGCTATTGAAACAAAAGCAGTTTATTTTGAAAGTTACACCTTGGCTTACAGCGCTAATATGGTAGGTACTTTTCTGGCTCCTTTTGAGGGTAAACATGGCTGGTTTTTCAGGAATAACGGAAGCACAAATATTATTGTAACTATAAGATTAAAAGGACAATATTCTCTTTAAGAGTACATGGTCAGCAATTCTGCATACTAAAAAAACAATCAATAGAATCAGTAGCCATGTGCATTAATAAACCGATAGCAATAATCCGGGTTTTACGATGTGCCAACATAATAATATAGATACCAATGGCAATGTAGCTATGAAGCGGATGAAACCCAATACTGCAACGGCAGGGGTCAAACAATGGTGAAGTTAAAAAGCTATTGAATATTTCTTCCGGAACTTTACAAACCTTACGCAGTAATGGAACCTTACGGTACAATAAAGTAGGTGGAATTATATATTATGAACATGATGAAATAAAGAATATGATGGAAAATTAATTGCCATTTATCTTTCATAATAGCATATTTTATACATGCTCATTGTTGTGAGTAATTTTGCTCATTGTATTGAGTAATTTATTAAATTATTTTATACGTTCATATTTAGCACTTCTTGAAAAAGAATTAAAGAACGAAGAATGGTTCAACTTCATGCATAAGTGCTTTTCAAAAACAATTTAAGCCATCAAAATTTTAATGTTTGGAAAGGGCGGGGTGTGCCTTGGTCGGAATTTTTATAAATAATTCCCGTCAATTTATTTTTAAAAAAAATTGAAAAGCTATTTTGTTTTAATAGAGATTAAAACTGGCGCTGATAAATCCCTGGATATTTTATTAAAGCCTGCTATAACAAATGACCAATTACCCCATCAATTAATAAAGAAAAAAAAGAAAAAAAGAAAGGTTTTATCAATTTAAAATTATGTGATATGGATAGTGAGATCATTGAAACAGTGCTAACAGAAATATTAGGAGAATTAAAACAATCCAACGTTTTAAACAAAGAGAATAGCCTGACTCTTACCGAGAATAAAAATCGGTTAACCATTATTGAAAAAAAACTTGAAAGTAAAGATGAGATAAAGACTGTGGTGGATACCGTGCCCTTGGAACAAATTATGTCCAAGAGTATAAATAACATCAGTGCAATGATTGAGAAACGACCTGAGAAGGTAAGTCGCGAGTTTCGGATACTGCTTTTCCCTGAACATAATGCAAGAGAGTATTACCGGATTGTATTTGGGAGGATCATTTTTTGGTTGGTTATATTAGTTATAGCGAAATATGCATACTTATTAGGAAGTGATTTGATATCCAAAGGGAATGAAAGTCTGAAATACAAAAAAGCATGGGAAATTTTGTACAAGAATCAGGAAAAATCAAATCAAAGAATGATGAAAAGGATATTTGATAATAATTGAATGGATGCTATAGAAAGATTAAAAAACTCTATTCACCTAAATCCGTTCCTCACTTAATTTCTTTCTCACTTAGGTGAATAGAGCAATCAGTTTACTTATGGTTGGATAATTTTGTAGAAACAAAAAATCATCGTCATTTATTGATGCAAATTACATTAGGATTTATATCATTTGGGTGAACTCAGGGTGAATTGAAGGTGAATTTTTTTAGTTAGATAATATCAATTTAAAAAATTTAAAAGAGGAACATATAATTTAATTTAGTAGCATATTCAACATTCGCCTGCTGTGTATGAAATCGAAGTGCAGAAGTGCTGTTCAACTTTTCATCCTCATGACGAAACTTATGAAAATACCATAAGAAACGCCACTCATAGTTGATGCAGTGCCACCAATATATAAATATGTCAATAAGGAGAAAGCCAATAACTACATGAATGAATGTTGAAAGATTTACTAACTGCAATAAACCAATATGTTTATTGTTCAACCACTCTATTACTTTCTGAAATTGATACCCTGCGCTACAAATGCAAGATTAAAAACACCAACAGCAATATTTTTGATATCATGTTTGTGATCTATAGTTTCTTTACGCTGTGGTATGAGATGTTCAGCTATATAAGTAATGAGAAATAGAACTGCGATTGCATAAGGCTGAAGTGTATGTAAAATGTTATTTAATGCTTCCATAGTTTCAATTGTAAACCTTTTCTCCTTTATCCAGCCAACGCCCCCAAAACTTTCCATAGGCATGCACTTTAGGAGTTATCCTATTATTATTATCTACCACATTATTGCCTTGATTTACCCACTCAAAAATTCCACCGTATAAATTGCTCACATTTGAGTAACCGGCCGTAACCAATTTTTTAGTAATGTCTTCACTACGCTTACCAATAGAGCAATACACAATCACCTCGCTTTGTTTTGAAACAGCATTGAGCATTGCTAAATTAAAATCTTTGTAACCGGCGTAAATAGCATTTCTAATATGACTCACGTCAAATTCTTTTTTTTCTCTTGCATCAATAAAAATTACATTTCTTTTTATTTCAGCTTCCGTTACGGTAACTTCTTTTACATCATGCTTAAGCATAACTTTCAACACGCTATTAAAACTTCCGCTGCCTACTTTTTTTTGTGCACTGGTCTCAAACGAAATGCTACTTGCAACAATTAACATAATTATAAAATTTTTCATCTTCATAAATCTAAATATGGAAATCATCCAATAGCAAACATCATACAAATAAATAAAAGTATTTGTGATACTTATCACATAACCGTTTTTCAATTATTGCAATACCTTGCAGCGTATGGACAAAAACAATTTAAAACAGCTTTTCCCAAATCTTGAAGAAGGCTTATACAATGAAATAGTGAAGTATGGCTCTATTAAAGATGTTAAGGCAGGCGAAACACTTTTAAAAGTAGGGCAAACCATAAGGTCAACTATGCTTATTCTAGATGGTTTGATAAAACTGTACCGGGAAGATGATGAAGGAAAAGAGTTTTTTATTTATCACCTTGATGCCGGTCAGGCTTGTTCGCTTTCTATGGTATGTGCAGCAAAGCACGAAACAAGTGAAGTATTGGCAAAAGCCCTTACCGATGCTACAGTGTTAGCCATCCCTTTAGAGTTTATGGACCAGTGGATGAGTAAATACAAAAGCTGGTATCAATTTGTCATTACTTCATATCGCAACAGGTTTGAAGAACTTTTAAAAACCATTGATGCTATTGCCTTTACAGGCATGGATGAAAGGCTGGAATATTATTTAAAAAAACAAATAGAAAAACTGGGGAACAATTTAAAAATCACTCACCAGGAAATTGCCAACGACCTCAACACATCACGGGAAGTGGTAAGCCGTTTATTAAAAAAAATGGAGGCAAAGGGGTGGCTAACTATTCATAGAAATTCTATTGAGTGGATAAAAAAGATATGAAAGCGTTTTTTTACTTTTACAACAATTATAATTAAGATCTTAATATGGAAAATTTAAATTTAATAGGGTTAGATACTGAAAAAAGCGGAGCGTTGGCGGGATTGCTGAATGATCTGCTTTCCAATTATTCAATATTTTATCAAAACAGCCGTGGTTATCACTGGAATATCAAAGGAGAAAAGTTCTTTGAACTACATGTTAAGTTTGAAGAATTATATAACAACCTTTTTATTAAGATAGATGACGTTGCTGAAAGAATACTAACCCTTGGGTATGCACCGGAACATAAATTCAGCAGCTACTCGGCAAAATCTGAAATTAAAGAAAGCGAGGATGTGTCTGACGGCAAGAAGGCAGTACAAGATATTCTGAATGCGTTTAAAATATTAATAAAAAAGCAACGCCATATTCTGTCAGTTGCCTCCGAAATAGAAGATGAAGGTACTAATGCCTTAATGAGTGATAACATACGGGAGCAGGAAAAATTGGTGTGGATGTATTCTGCTTTTCTTAAATAATTTCTAAACCAATCTTTTTAAAAGATTGATGCTTGTGTGACTAATATCACGGTATCCCTGAATGGTAGCTCTCATCTTTGCATAATGGAAATAGCCGGATATATAGCAGCAGTATTTATAGGAATTTCGCTTGGTTTAATTGGAGGTGGCGGCTCTATCCTTACAGTACCGGTGCTGGTATACTTATTTGGAGTAGAGCCGGTGCTTGCTACAGCTTACTCTTTGTTTATAGTAGGTTCCACTAGCTTGATTGGAACTTTCCCAAAATATAAAAGTGGCGAAGTAAACCTAAAAACAGCAATCATTTTTGGGCTTCCCGCAATTGCTGCTGTATACGCTACAAGAGCATTTATTGTGCCCGCACTCCCGAACGAAATTTTCACCATCGGAACTTTTGTTGTTACAAAGGCATTACTGATGATGATATTATTTGCAGTACTAATGGTGTTTGCTTCTGTTTCTATGATAAGGGGTAAAAAGACAGTTGTAAAGGAAGAAGCCGGTGAGCAAAAATTTAATTACCCGCTTATTCTGTTAGAAGGGGCTGTAGTAGGTATGCTAACTGGTTTAGTTGGCGCAGGTGGTGGTTTTTTAATCATACCTGCATTGGTCCTGTTAAGTAAGCTTCCTATGAAACAGGCAATAGGAACATCTCTATTAATTATTGCAGCCAAATCGCTCATTGGTTTTACGGGCGACCTTGGTAATGAAACCATGGATTGGACTTTATTACTATCTGTAACCGGGCTTGCGATTGCTGGTATATTTATTGGAAATGTATTAAGCAAAAAAATTTCAGCCGATAGTTTAAAAAAAGGATTTGGGTGGTTTGTATTGGCAATGGGTGTATATATAATTATAAAAGAACTATTTTTTCCAGGACAGGGAGGAGGACACTAATACCTCAGACTAAAAAAATGATTGAAAAATATATTAATATATTATTAGGAGGATTTACCGGCTATTGGAATTATTTGCAGAACGAATTAATGTACCCCTCATGGCATAATTACTTTTATTGGCTTGTAGGTTTATCGTTTGCGGTTTGGCTTTTAGAAATTAGTTTTCCGTGGAGGACAAAGCAGGCTGTTGTGAGAAAGGATTTTTGGCTTGATGGATTTTATATGTTTTTTAATTTCTTCATCTTCTC
>JBBJOK010000230.1:0-5187 GCA_037721545.1 Chitinophagaceae bacterium | reverse complement strand
ACCCCATATGCCAGGTCTCCTGCATCGCCTAAACCCGGAACGATATATCCTTTGGCGGTTAATTCATCATCAATGTCTCCGCACCAGATGGTTGCTTTAGGCTCGGCTCTTAAAACATATTCAATACCTACCGTACATGCAATGGCACAAACAAAATGTATTTCTGATGGATTGCCTTCTTCACGAATGAATTTAATGGTTTTTACAAGCGATGCCCCCGTAGCCAACATAGGATCAGAAATGATAACAACACGATCTTCCATTTCCGGGCAACTTATATAATCCAGGCTGATATCAAAACTTCCATCAGGAAAGTGTTTACGGTATGCACTTATAAAAGCATTATCTGCCTTATCATAATAATTAAGTAAACCCTGGTGCATTGGCAATCCTGCTCTCAATATGGTAGCCAATACAGGTTGTTTAGCCAAAACCTTTGCTAAAGAGGTACCCAGTGGGGTGGTTATCTCCTCTTCTACCCAGTCTAACTTTTTACTTATCTCATACGCGGCAACTTCTCCAATACGTTCCAGGTTGCGCCTAAAGCGAAGCCTGTCTTCCTGGATATTTACATTTCTGAGTTCACTTACCCAGTTGCTTATTAAAGAATGCTCTTCACTTAAATTGATAACCATTTTATTGTGTTCTAATATTTTCTGAAGGTGCGAAGATTAATGTTATAAATTTGAATCAGACAAATAGCTGCAAAACACAAAAATATATTTTTTATAAGTAAGCAGGATAAATCGACATAATGATATACAAAGTAATAGGATTAATGAGTGGAAGCTCTCTCGATGGGCTGGATATCGCATTTGTTCAGCTGCAGGAAAATGGTGGTAAGTGGCAGTATGAAATACTACATGCCGATTGCTATGAATATGACAGTGAATGGATAGAAAAATTAAAAAATGCTATAACGCTGAATGCTTTGGACTATCAATTACTACATACCGAATATGGTCATTTCCTTGGTAAACAGGTAAATCTTTTTATAGATAAAAATAATTTGCACCACCAGGTCAATTTAATTTCTTCTCATGGGCATACTACTTTTCATGTTCCCCAAAAATTAATGACGGCTCAGTTGGGTGATGGTGCGGCAATAGCTGCTGAAACACAGTTACCGGTAGTTACCGAATTGAGGGCAATGGATATAGCTTTTGGAGGCCAGGGTGCGCCGATTGTTCCGATGGGAGAAAAAATGCTTCTTGAAGATTATGATTACTTTTTAAATCTTGGGGGCATAGCTAACATTTCTACACATACTTCTACTGAACTCAATATTAATGGTGAGCGAAGCGGAAGCATTGCCTTTGATATTTGTGCGGCTAACCGCGTACTGAATATGCTTTCAGAAGAAAAAGGTTTTGCATTTGATAATGAAGGCAATATTGCAGCAGCAGGAAAAATTGATAACACGCTTTTGGAAAAATTGAATCAGTTGGAATATTACAATCAATCATATCCAAAATCATTAGCAAACGACTTTGGGGTTGATACTGTGTTCCCCATGATAAAAAAATCAAACCTGAATACTGAAGATGCTATGAGAACTTATGTTGAGCACATTGTTATTCAAATTAAAAATTCAATAACAGCTATAACAGAAAACTACAAACCACCAACCACAAATGTGCCTACCGGACAGGTAGGCTACAAACTCGTTGCTACAGGCGGTGGGGCATTTAATTCCTTTTTAATAACAAGGCTGAAAGAAGTTTTAGCTGAAATGAATATAGAAATAATTATTCCTGAAGAAAATTTAATAAAATATAAAGAGGCGATGATCATGGCGCTGTTGGGCACTTTACGTTGGAGGGAAGAATACAATGTTCTTGCATCTGTTACCGGTGCAAAACGAAACAGTATAGGAGGCGCATTGTGGTTGGGTACAGAAGCATAATTTGACTGAACTATGATTATGAATACATGGTATTAATGGGATATTTTAATTTTTATTTTTTAACCCTTTCAATGAAAAAAATATTTGTAATACTTGTTTCTGCTTCACTCATATTTTTATCGTGCAGTGAAAGCGAGACCACTAAAGCTGCGAACGAAAAAGAGAGTTATGAGATTGCGAAAGAAAGTCTGCAGGATAAAGAAGTAAAAAATCCACAAAATTTTTTAACCGTTACCGGTAACAACAGGCATAATTTAGTTGGCCAAACAGTTATAAAAGGAACCATTACTAATAAAGCTACAGTTGCTTCATACAAGGATGTGGATATAAAATTAGATTTCTATAGTAAGACGGGCACATTACTGGAAACTGATAAAGAAACCATTTATGAAATTATTGCTCCGGGGCAATCAAAGAATTTCAAGACTAAATATTTTGCACCTAAAGGGACTGATAGTGTTGCTTTAATGGTTATTTCAGCTAAGATTGCAGAGAAATAATTATTTTACCATAACCCATGCAGCCCATTTATTTAGCATAGCAGGCTTTGTTGGTATTTATGATGTGGCCATAGATAGATTCTTAAAACTCAATTCCACTTTATTTAACAAATTCAAACTTATCTCCATCAAACAAACCCATGTCGCTTAATTTTAAATGCGGTATTACCAGTAATGCCATAAAAGAAAGCGTCATAAAAGGAGATGATAAGGTTGAACCTAAATCTTTAGCAGCTTTGTCAATAGCAGTATATAATTCAGCAACTTTATAGCCATCTTCATTACTCATTAAGCCTGCAACAGGTAAGGGCAAAACAGCCCCCTCTAAATCTCCCCCCAAAGGGGAGACTTTAACACAACTCACTCCGCCTTTTTCTTTAATAATTAGATTTACTGCCCTGGTAATACTTTCATCATCAACACCAACTGCAATTATATTATGTGAATCATGTGCAACAGATGAAGCAATAGCCCCACTTTTTAAACCGAAATTGTTTATAAATGATTTCGCCACAGCAGAATTTTTATAGCGATTTACAACAATCATTTTTAAAATGTCATTTTCCGTATCACTTATAATTTCATCATTAATAACTTTTGGCGCTGCCATAATTTTATTTGTGATAAGCTGCCCGTCCAAAGCTTCAATAACTTCAATCCTGGATTTGAAATCTGAAATCTGAAATCTGAAATCTGAAATCTTTTTCTCATCACAATTAAAATTGTTAATCACTGCTGATTTTTCAGCAACAATTTTAGTTATTCCTTTTTCGGCAACCAGTTCGCCATTTATGTAAGTTTCTAAAACTTTAAATTGTTGCAGATCTTCTACAACAATCAGATCTGCTGCATTTCCTTCTTTTAATAATCCAACCTTCATTTTATAATGCTCAACCGGGTTTATACAGGCAGCCTGTAAAACTTTAAAAACATCAATGCCTTTTTCTACTGCTCTTTTGCATAATAGGTTAATGTGCCCTTCCACCAAGCTATCAGGGTGTTTATCATCACTGCAAAACATTATTTTATCAGGATAATCATTTAATAAATCGATGAGGGCATCAAAGTTTTTAGCAGCGCTTCCTTCACGTATTAAAATTTTCATTCCATATTGTAATTTATCCAGCGCTTCTTCTTTAGTAAAACACTCGTGATCTGTGCTTATGCCTGCATCAATATAATTTTTAGCCTGCTCACCTCTTAATCCCGGTGCATGGCCATCAACCGGTTTAGTATATTTTTTTGCAGAAGCTATTTTTTTCATAACTTCTTCATCTGCATTTAAAACTCCGGGAAAATTCATCATCTCGCTCAGGTAATGTATTTCGTCCTTTTGTAAAAGAAGCTCAACCTCTTCTGAATTTAATGAGGCTCCAGCGGTTTCAAATATTGTTGCAGGCACACAACTTGGTGCGCCAAAATGAAATTTAAAAGGTACAGTCTTTCCATTTTCGATCATAAATTCAACCCCCTGTAAACCGCATACATTGGCTATTTCATGCGGGTCGCTGATGGTGGCCACTGTGCCATGCACAACAGCCAGCCTGGCAAACTCTGATGGTACCAACATAGAACTTTCTATATGAACATGTGCATCTATAAAACCTGGAAGAATAAAATTTGGTAATTTTTGATCCATTGATAATTTTTCAATCAATCTTATTTTCACATCTTCAATAAATACTTTTCCCGGGTAGATTTTTTTGTTAAGAATATCTACAACATTCCCTTTAACTGAAAAACTATTAGCTCCTACACCAGGCATGTGTTGGTGAGGTATTGTTTTATGTACATCATCCATAATAAAAATTGAGGTTGGAAACTGTTTCAAAGTAATCGTTAATTGGCAAACAGAAAAACTAATCATTTCAATATTGAGTAACTTACATAGTAGCTTATATAATGAAAGACATTGTTCTGTTGGTAATCTTTATGCTTGGACTGGTTATTTTGCAATATGCACAGGGCCAAAGTGTAGATGATATCATCAATAAATATATTGATGGTAGAGGAGGCAAGGACAAACTAAGTGCCATCAAATCAGTTTACATGGAAGGTTCAAGAGAAATGATGGGTAGCGAGGTGGCAGTAAAAGTAACCATTGTTCAAGGCAAATTATTTCGTAATGATTTTGAATTTGGAGGTAATAAGGGGTATATGATTGTTACACCTACTGAGGGTTGGAGCTTGATACCCATGCGCTCACAAAATGTAGAAATAATTTCCGCAGACAGGCTTAAAAATATGCAGGGGCAATTAGACATTGCTGGCCCACTGGTTGATTATATTGCTAAGGGAAATAAAGCTGAGCTGCAGGAAAAAGAAATCATTGATGCCGCAAAAGACGGCACAGGTGGTAAAGAAGCTTATAAAATTAAAATGACTTTAAGTACCGGTAAGGAGATTTTTTTCTTCATAGATAAAGACACATATCTTCTTATTCAATCTAAACAAATGAGCCCTGCAATGGGCAGCAATAATACGCCGCAGGAAATAGTCACTAATTATAGTGATTACAAATCTTTTGACGGTATCATGTTTCCGCAATCAATTGCTAATCCGGGAAGTGGAGTTACCGGTGGCTCAACAACATTTGATACAATTGTTATCAATAAAATAATTGATGAATGCCAATATAAACCATCTACATAATTTATTATTTTAAAATAGGATCGTGTTGAATAATTCAACGCCATTTTTATTACTAGTATTCAGTAACTTCCAAGCTTAATTTATCATATGAAAAAAATTTGTTTAATACTATTCATAATTTCTCTCGGC
>JBBJOK010000229.1:0-5187 GCA_037721545.1 Chitinophagaceae bacterium | reverse complement strand
AAATTTTAATGAACACTGTTGCAGAAGACATAAAGGAAGTTTTTCTTTCTTATAAAAACATACCGGTGAATTCGGTTGAAAAGCTTCCGCAATCCGGAGGTGACAGAATCTATTTTAGAATACGAAGTAACGGCGTATCATACATAGCTACTTACAATTATAATATAAAAGAGAATGATACTTTCTTAAAATTCACCGAGCATTTTAAAAAATGTAATGCTCCTGTACCCGAAATTTTAAAGGTAAATGAAGATCGGACGATGTACATACAACAGGATTTTGGCGACGATTCATTACTGTCGAATCTTGAACTGCATGGGCATACACCTTTTGTATATAGCTTGTTTCAAAAAAGCCTAAAGCAATTAGCAAGCCTGCAAATATTGGGGCATAAGAATTTGGATTATGAATGGTGTATAACCTCAAAAGAATTTGGTAAACAGGCAATTATTAGTGACCTGCTATATTTTAAATATTATTTTCTTGATACACTTAAGTTACCCTACGATAAAGAAAAACTTATAGATGATTTTGAAGCCCTTGGAAATTATTTAGCAAGAGTAGAGCATAAATATTTCATGTTCCGGGATTTTCAGAGCAGGAATATCATGGTAAAAAATAGAGAAGTTTATTTTATAGATTACCAGGGAGGAATGCAAGGTGCTTTGCAATACGATGTGGCTTCAGTGCTATGGCAAGCCAAGGCCGAACTACCCGATGAATGGAAAACAGGATTACTTGTTTATTATATGGATTGTGTTGAAGAAATTCTACAAGCACCAATAGATCGCAGTCGTTTTGTTAGTCAATACAACGGGTATGTTTTAATAAGAATGTTACAGGTGTTAGGAGCCTATGGATTTAGAGGTTTGTTCGAAAGAAAATCTCATTTCTTAACAAGTATTCCATTGGCGTTAAAAAATATGAAATGGTTTTTGGCTAATAAAAAGACCGGTATCGTACTTCCTGAATTTGAAAGAGTATTGGCTTTGATGGTTGAAGATGAAATTATCGAACGTTTTGAACCAATGCAGGCAACCGAAGCAACGCCCTTAGTTGTTAGGGTGAATAGCTTCTCATATAAAAAGAATGGTATACCAAAAGATGAGTCAGAAAATGGTGGCGGTTTTGTGTTTGATTGCCGCGGCATTTTAAACCCCGGAAGATTTGAAGAATATAAACCTTTTAATGGACGTGATAAATCAGTGAAAGATTTTTTAGAGCAGCAAACTCGGATGCAGGATTTTTTAAATAATATCTATAACCTTGTTGATATATCTGTGGAAGATTATATTAAACGCGGCTTTAGTTCATTAATGATAAGCTTTGGTTGTACAGGAGGTTGTCACCGCAGTGTGTATGCAGCCGATGCATTGGTACGACATCTTCGGAATAAATACGATGTAAAAATTGAGTTGAATCATATAGAACAAAAAATTACAGAAATAAACCCTAAAATCAACGGTTGATGAAAGCAATGATATTGGCTGCAGGCTTGGGTACCAGGCTTAGACCTTTTACGAACGAGAATCCCAAAGCATTGGCAATAATAAATGGTAAATCCTTACTTCAACGGAATATTGAGTACCTGGCTTCATTCGGAATAAAAGATGTTATAGTTAATGTTCATCATTTTTCTGATAAGATCATTGCTTTGATAAATAGTAATAATGGTTTTGGCAGTAACATAACCATCTCCGATGAAACTGATGAAATTTTAGAGACAGGAGGTGGGTTGAAAAAAGCCGGTTGGTTCTTTGAAGCTGAGCCCTTTGTTTTACTGAACGTGGATATATTGACGGATATGGATATTAAAAAAATGGTTGATGCACATCTTACTTTGAAACCTTTGGCTACATTAGCAATAGCAGACCGTAAAACCACGCGGTATTTTCTTTTTGATGAATTAAATATTTTATGCGGTTGGAAAAATACAAATACAAATGATCAAAAAGTAAACCGGGAGGCTTTAAAATATTTTGAAAAAGCATTTTGGGGCATTCATATAATTTCACCTGAAATATTTAGTTTAATAACACAAGAAGGAAAATTTTCTATAATTGACGTTTATATGAACATTGTGAAAACACATAATATTATGGGTTTTGAAGATAATCAATCAAAGTTTATTGATGTAGGTAAGCCGGAAAGCATTGCAATAGCTGAGGAAATATTTTCTTAACTACAAATACGTGTCAGGGAGATAATGAAAAAGTAGTCTTATTTTTTCTTGTCAAACAATTCATTTTTGGCAACCACTTTTACCTTTCCACCAGATTTTAGTGTTTTGCTTACAACATCATAAGGCCCTGTAATCACTTCGTCTCCTACTTGTAGCCCTCCTAATATTTCTATATAATTTATATCCTGAATATCAGTTCTCACTTGGGTTTTTTTTACAGTCCCATCTTTTTGCAGAACGAAAACTACTTCTTCAAGTTCCTCGGTATCTGCATTCGCTTCAATTGTTTCTGTTTCATTCTTAGCTTTTTTGGAATCGGAAGCCGTTAAAGAAGTAGTATCACTTTTGTCTCTGGTAGTAACAGCATTTATAGGGACAGCTAATCTGTTCTCATGTGTTTTTGTTTGTATATCTGCGCTGGCGCTCATACCCGGGCGAAAGGGAAAGCTCTTTGGTTTAGAAGGATCCATAAGATCTAAATAAGATTCAGGAAGAAGGCGTATATACACTTTATAATTAGTTACATCTGTTCCCGCTCCGGCTTGTAATGAGGCTGCTCCATTATTACTGCTTGCAATTTGTGTAACAACACCTTTAAACTTTCTGGTGTTGTATGCATCAACCTCTACAATTGCGCTATCCCCCAAATGAATTTTTGGAATATCGTTCTCACCAACATCAACTCTTACTTCAATTTTTCTCAAGTCTGCTATCCGCATCATTTCTGTACCTGCCATCATTGAACTTCCTACAACCCTTTCTCCTTTTTTTACATTTAATAAACTAATTACACCGTCCATAGGGCTAACCAATGTTGCCCGGCTGATATCTTTGTTTGCTTTAGACAATGCAGCTCTTGCACTTTGCACACCTGCCTGGCTTCCGCGAATGGTTTGTTTGGAAGCATTAAAATTTGCCTGTGCAGATTTATAAGCAGCATCAGCGGTATTAAATTCATTTTGAGAAATTACTTTTTCATCAAAAAGTTGCTTTTGCATATCATACGATTTCTTTGCCTGGTCAAGCTGTGCTCTCATTGCTTCAATGGAAGCAGAAACATTTGCGACCTGTGCTTGTTGCTGGTTTACAACGGCTGATGCCTGGTCTCTTTGTGTTGCATATATGTCAGCATAAATGCGTGCCAACACTTGCCCTTTTTTAACGCTGTCACCTTCCACAACATTTAATTCTACAATTTCACCTGATATATCCGGACTCAGTTTTAACTCTACTTCAGGATATACTTTGCCACTGGCGTTTACAGTTTCAACAATGGTGCGTTTGGTTACTTTTTCGGTGCTCACTTTTATTCCTTCCTCTTTACCAAGCACTCCGCTTTTTTTCAATATAAACAGTAAGATGATCACTCCCACTAAAGAAAAGATTATCCATTTTAATTTTTTGCTCATTTGGTTATTTCTTATTTGTCAATGGTCTTAAGGCATTAATCATTTTTCATTTTTCTCATTATTTCCAATTCCATAAATCATTGCTTGCCCCGATGCTTCGGGGGTTCAGATAATTAAAACTTTAATCCTGCACCCTTATAATATTCAAGAACCTTCATTTTAAAAAGATAATCAAACTCGTTTAAAACATACTCCAGTTTTGCTCTAAACAAATTATTTTGATTAGTTGTAAGTTCTAAAGTAGAAAGCATTCCAATATTAAATCTTTTAGTGGCATAATCAAAACTCTTCTGTGCTGCATCAACGGATTTCTTAGAAGAACTGAATTTTTCCAGTGCCACCACTGCAGCGTTATAGGCCTGGTATATATCCTGCTTAATGGTTTTGTCATCAAGTTCCTTTTGTAATACTAGTGTTGCAATGTTAAGTTTACTTCTTGCATATCCTGCCCTTGCCGACCAGCCATTAAAAATAGGAACAGAAATATTGATACCGATTGACTGCCCAAAATTATCATTCAATTGGGTACTTAATTTATCTGAAGTAAAAAACCCTGACTTAGCTCCTTGTGTAAAAACAGGCCTCTGTACATCAGTAAACCCTCCGGCGCCATTACTTATCACCAGGCCGCTTGGCTGATAACCAGAAAAAACCTGGGAAAAAGTTGGCGTTCTGAAGTAACCATAATTACTACCTAAACTACCATAGCCTGAAATAGTTGGATATAATGCACCTTTCGCTGCAAGGGAATTTTTTTCAGCCGCTTTAATTCGGTAATCATGTATTCTTTGTTCCGGAAGGTTTTTGAGGGCTAATGAGTAAACATATTCCGGCTGTAAATCTGAAATTTTTTCCACAACAATTTTATCAGCACCGGCATCTTCAATTTCAAAAGGTACTGCTGCATCAAGGTTCATGATTGATTTCAAGACCAATTTTGTTTGTTCAACATTACCTTTTGCAGAAATCAAATTAGCACTGTCCCGGGCAACCTGCGCTTCAAGTTCCACAGAATTTAGCTCCGGTAAGGCCCCGGCTTTTACCTGCTTATTAATGGTATTGAATTGAATAGCGGATTGCGATAATTGCACCTCTGCAATCTGTACCTGTGCTTTTGCAAGTAATATTTGTAAATATGCATTGGCAACAGTTAAGGCAAGATCATTTTTTAATTTATCTGTGCCTGCCTTTGCAGCCTGCATTTCCCATTGGTTGGCGAGAATAGTATTTCTTTTACTATACCAGTTAAAAATTTCAACACTTGTTTGAAAATTTAACCCTACACTGAAAAAATTTTGTGATTCTAAAATGCCTGTTGAAGGATTTTGAGATTTACCAAACCGGTAACCATCATTGTTACTGAAATTGGCATTAGGATATTTTGATAGTTTGCTTTGCTTGTGATTAATGCCGGCAACTAATTCCTGCACCTGACTTTGTTTTACAGAAATACTACTATCCATTGCATATTGTACGCATTGTAATAGATTCCATTTTTGCTGTGCAGCAGCCGGGGTATTTAATAACGCAAGTATTAATAATGAAAGAGTAATTCTGAAAGACATAGGTCAAAAATAATTCATCAGCAGGTATAAA
>JBBJOK010000228.1:0-5220 GCA_037721545.1 Chitinophagaceae bacterium | reverse complement strand
GATATGGTAAATAGTATCCTGAAATCGATAATTGACTTCAAAACTTTTCCATTCTTCCGGTATGCATGGGGTAAACCGCAGTGTATCACCTTCTCTTTTTAATCCAATGAAAGAATCTGTAATCAATTGATACATCCATCCTGCAGATCCGGTATACCAGGTCCATCCTCCACGTCCCTTATGCAATGGCTCCGCATAAACGTCGGCAGCAATTACATAGGGTTCTGTTTTATAAATGGCAATTTTTTCTTCATTGCTACCCCTGTTTACCGGATTAATCATCTGTAATAATTCCCAGGTTCTCTTTCTGTTACCTGTAGCGGCGAAAGCCATTACCAGCCAGATAGCAGCATGCGTATATTGTCCGCCATTTTCTCTAACACCCGGCACATATCCCTTAATATAGCCCGGATTCATATCAGATTTATCGAATGGGGGATTGAATAACTGTATAAGTCCATCTTCTTTACGAACAAGATGCTCATCTGCAGATTTCATAGCCGTAATAATACGGTCATCATCCCCTGCTTTTGATAATACCGACCAGCTTTGAGCAATGGAATCAATTTTACATTCTTCATTTTCATGAGAGCCAAGGGGTGTTCCATTATCAAAATAAGCCCGGCGATACCATTCTCCGTCCCATGCGTGTTCCCGGATATTTATTTTTAATTTTTCGGCCTCTTGTTTACATTTTCCTGCAAAAGCTTCATCATTTTTTAGTAAAGCAATTTTTTCAAATTGCATCAATATATCATAAAGAAAAAATGCCAGCCAAACGCTTTCTCCCTTCCCTTCGTTGCCTACTTTATCCATCCCATCATTCCAATCGCCCGAGCCAATAAATGGTAACCCATGTACTCCAAATTTTAATGCATGTTCAATTGATTTTAGGCAATGCTCATACAATCCTGCTGATGTATCTGATCGGATAGGCATATCATAATAAGAGTCTTCACCTTCCACTAATTGCCTGCCTTCCAGAAAGTGAATTTGTTCATCTAATATGGTTTTATCAGCAGTAGAGTTAACGTATCTGCACGTTACAAACGGTAGCCACAAAAAGTCATCTGAACAAGTTGTTCGCACGCCTCTTCCGGTAGGAGGATGCCACCAATGCTGAACATCTCCCTCTTTAAATTGCCGTGATGCACATAAAATAATCTGTGCCCTAACCAACTGTGGCTGGGAATGTATTAATGATAATACATCCTGTAATTGGTCTCTAAAACCAAAAGCTCCACCGGATTGATAAAATCCACTGCGAGCCCAAATCCGGCTTCCTAATGTTTGATAATTTAGCCACCCGTTGGTGAGCATATTCAATGCAGCATCCGGTGTTTTAATTTGAATAGCCCCCAAAGTTTTTTCCCAATATTGATGAACCTTCTGAAGCGCTTTTTGCGCAGCTTCTGATCCTTCACTTGCTTTTATAATATCCAAAGCATGCTGCCGGTTTTTTCCTACACCAACCCGAAAAATTACATCATGTTCTTCTTCTTCCGCCAAGTCAAAAACAATTTGTATTACTGCACAAGGATCTAAAGCTGCCCCAGTTTTTCCAGATAATCTTGCTCTGTTCAATCCATCAGGGTTATTCATTGTTCCATTACGTCCGAGAAATTCAGTTCTGTCAGTGGTTATGGCTTTATTAGTTCCATCAGCATCAAAAAAAGCAACCCTGTTGGTAAATTCTGTGCTGTACGAATTTCTGGCAAGGATAGCGCCACTACCTTCCGCAAGTTCGGTTATAGTATGCTTTAAATATTTTGAACGCAAGTCTCCCAACACCCATTCTATATATCCTGTTACGGCAATACGGCGTTGCCTTCCAGAGTGATTGCGAAGTTTAATAACAATGTATTTAACCGGCGCTTCAATATCAGTAAATACTGTCATTTCTGTAAAAATTCCATCTTCACTATGTTCAAATACACTATAACCAAATCCATGTCGGGTGGTATATGGAGAAGTGCCTCTGCAAGGCAACGGTGTTGGTGACCAGAACTTTCCACTTTCTTCATCCTTCAAATAAAATGCTTCCCCTTTTAGATCCGTGACAGGGTCATTATTCCAGGGAGTTAAACGGATCTCATGTGCATTTTCTACCCAGGTATAAGATTGACCGCTTTCAGTGATGATGCTTCCAAAGTTTGCGTTTGCCAATACATTTATCCACGGTGCTGGTGTTTTATTTTGCGTTGTTGTTGTTATTACATATTCTTTACCATCTGCGGTAAAGCCCCCAAGCCCATTAAAAAATTGAAGATCTTTTCTTGGTTCAATTTCGGTATACACCGAAGGATAAAATTTGGTTGGGCTGAAATATGGTATTGCTGTTTTGATTTTAGTTCGTCTATTTATCTGTTCTTCAAGTGAGCCAAAACGGTCGGAAATAACCACATGGGCAACTGACTCAAAAAGTATTCTATCTTCATTTGATATTTGCTCGGCCGATCTTATGAAAATTCCGCCCGGTTTATCTTTTAAGTCACTGCCCATACCCGGTGTAATAAGATTTTGAATCTGGTTGTTTAATTCCTGCCGATATCCTCCATGGTCATCGTTTAATATCACCAGGTCTACAATTAATCCTTTGAGCCGCCAATATAAGTGAGCCTGAACCATTTGTTTTACAAGGTCAATATTCGAAGAGTCTTCTATCTGAACCAATACGATAGGAATATCTCCTGATATAGAATATACCCACAAGCCTGATTGTCCTTTTCTATTTTTTATTATAACACTGGGATCTGCTCTAAACAATTGATTGGAAAAAATAATAGAACCTGCAAGCCGGGAATACAATTGTGCGTCGGAATCTACAGCATTTATCTGTCGCAAAATTACCTGGCTATGCGTCCAGGCCAGTTCTAAAACCCGATTGAATAAATGGCGTGCCTGGTATTTATCTATCAGGTTATTGCAAATATCTTTGGTTTCTGCTATCCCGGAAACAATATCTATGACAACCGTTTCATTACCTTCTAAAATAATCCGGTATTGTATAGATACTACCGGGTCAAGAACTGAGCCGCTGGTACCATTTAAACCTTCTTTTCGATTCATTACCTGGGGTTGACTAATCGTGTTTCCCCTACCTATAAATTGCTCACGGTTGGTTTCATAAGAAATATTTTTTATTTCTGCATCATGAACTTTCATTAAGTGAAACATCCATGGTGTTTTTTCATCTTCAGATCTAGGCCTGCGTGTACATAAAATAGCATTGCGCTCTTTATTAATTTCTGTTTGAACAAATAAATTACTGAAAGCAGGATGCGCTTCATCCGCAGCAGGAGTTGCCAGCACAACTTCAGCATAACTTGTTATTTCAAGGACTCGTTTTTTGCGGGAACGATTAGTAATGTGGACCCTCCGTAACTCTATGTCATCTTCCGGTGAAACCACAATTTCTGTATGTGTTTCCAGTGAAAAATCACGGCGACGAAATTCGGCTCTTCCTTCAGAAAAAACTGCTTCATAATTCTCGCCTTGTTGAAGTGTTGGCTGGTATGCAGCTGACCAAAAAAGATTACTCTCGAGGTCGCGGATATAACAAAAGCTTCCCCAGTTATCACAGGTGATGTCTTCACGCCACCGCGTAACAGCTAAATTTTTCCAGCGGCTATATCCGCCACCGGCATTTGTCACCATTACATGATACCTGCCATTTGATAATAACTGTATTTCAGGCACCACGGTGCTGGGCGTATTTACAACTCTAATGGAAAGGTCGCTGCCGGTAACTATGCTGCTATCTCCAGCATGAACACTGGGCGAATAAAAGGTAGTAACTCTGGGTATTCTTTCCTGTAATAATAATAATGTAGATTTTAAATGAACTTCTGATTCAAACCTTTGCTGCATCGGCCTGTTTAAAAGCAAGTAGGAGATTGATAGAAATGACATGCCTTGGTGGTGAGCCATAAAAGATTTTATCAACACCTTTTTTTGTTTTCGAAGCAAACGTGAAGTTGTATAATCTATCGCTTCATAAAAGCCATAAACACCTTCATATCCCTCTGCTTTTAAAGCCTGAATATTTTTATAAGCGTCATTTGGAGCAACCATTAATGCCATAACAGTTGAATAAGGAGATATAACAAGATCCTCTCCCAAGCCTCGTTTAAATCCAATACCCGGCACACCAAATGTTCGATACTGATAATTGAGATGACCATCTAACATATTATATGCTGATTCTGATATTCCCCATGGCACGGAATGTTTTTTTCCATATTCCATCTGTTTATGAACAACAGCTTTATTCGTTTGATCTAATAAAGTATTTTCATAAGTTGGCATTACTAAAAGTGGCATCAGGTATTCGAACATAGAACCTCCCCAGGAAAGTAACACAGGAGTAGTACCTTGATTGGTGAGCTGTCGCCCTAAAGAAAACCAGCTTTCTTGTGGTAATTTTCCCTGAGATATTCCTAGAAAAGTTGTAAGCCTTGCTTCTGAGGCCAGCAGATCATAAAAACCATTATCCCTTCTATGCTCTTCTACATTGTAGCCTATGGATAATAAATTTTGCTCCTTATCAAATAGGAAATCGTATTCCATATTTGCAAGACTTACACATTTTTCCGCAAGCTGTTGAATCGTAATAACAAGTTCCTTTGCTCTTCTTGATGCTTCCGTAATTGCTCCCCTAAACCTTGTAAGCCATTCATTTTCTTCATGAGTATTGTCTGCTGCGTAATAGCTACTGATTTTTTGTAACAAAAGCTGTTCTATCAAGCCCACTTGTTTTAAGGTTGGCACAGAAGGCAATTCTGGAATAAGCGATTCAAATTTTTGGGGTACTGTTAAAAACAATAACCACGGAGCCAATGTATTGATATTGTTTTTTTGTTCTGATAATTGTTGCAATACCTTCTGTGCCCAAATACCTTGTTGTTCATCGGGGTCCAATTGAATCAGGATTTGGGTAAAAGATGATTCCAGTTGATCTATAAGATATTTTATTTCTGTTAGAGTATTTATTTTGCCCTGGTAATTTTCTTCGAGGTCTTCCCTGAATTTTATCAATAGTTTATTTTGATTGGTATAAACTATGAGCACATTAATAGTATCAGAAAGCCCTTTGAAAAAACTTACTGTAACAATTTTATCATCAGGGATAGATAGCAGCCCTTGTTTAAAAACAATAAGATGTGCCGCCATATTCCCACTATCAACTGTAGAAATATATTTTGGAAATAAAGGAACCAA